>CAZFKD010000082.1:0-11694 GCA_964519695.1 uncultured Spirochaetaceae bacterium | reverse complement strand
CATCAAGCGGACGCGGGACGAAGCCGAAAGCCCATCGGAACCCGCCCGAGCCCGCGCAGGCGCGCTGCGCCGCGTTCCACGAGGAGAACAGATCCATGGCCAACCGCGTCGACGAGATCCTGAGCTGGTACGGCTCCGACAACCCCGGCGTCCTCAAGAACCTGCGCTGGATGCTCGATACCGGCCGCCTCGCCGGCACGGGCAAGCTCGTCATCCTCCCGGTCGACCAGGGCTTCGAGCACGGCCCCGCCCGCTCCTTCGCGAAGAACGCCCCCGGCTACGACCCGCTCTATCACTATCAGCTCGCCATCGACTCGGGCTGCAACGCCTATGCGGCTCCGCTCGGCTTCCTCGAGGCCGGCGCCCGGCAGTTCGCCGGCCGCATCCCGACGATCCTCAAGCTGAACAACAGCGAGAGCCTCTTCTCGACGAAGAACCCGAAGCCCGCGATCACCGGTTCGGTCGACGACGCCCTGCGCCTCGGCTGCGCCGCCGTCGGATTCACGATCTATCCCGGCTCCGCCGAGCGCACCGAGATGTACATGGAGTTCCGCGAGATCGCCGAGCAGGCGAAGGCCGCGGGCCTCGCCGTCGTGCTCTGGAGCTACCCGCGCGGCCAGGACCTCTCGTCGAAGGGCGAGACGGCGATCGACGTGATCGCCTATGCGGCCCAGATCGCGGCCCAGCTCGGCGCCCACGTCATCAAGGTCAAGCCGCCGACCGAGCACATCGAGCAGGACGCGGCGCGCAAGGTCTACGAAGCCGAAGCGATCCAGGTCGCGACCCTCGCCGACCGGATCGCCCACGTCGTGCAGAGCGCCTTCGCCGGTCGGCGCATCGTGATCTTCTCGGGCGGCGCCGCCAAGGGCACGGAAGGCGTGCTCGAAGAGGTACGCGGAATCGCCGCGGGCGGCGGCTTCGGCAGCATCATGGGCCGCAACGCCTTCCAGCGCCCGCGCGCGGAAGCGATCCAGCTGCTCCACGACGTGATGGACGCCTATCGCGCTCATGCGTGATCGGCGGGACGCCCGGGCGGAGAGACGCGCCTCTCGCGAGGGGCGCGCGGGCGCCGTTGCCGCCTGCGACGACCGAGTGCGACGTCGCGAGAGGCGCTGGATCGGCGCGCAGGCGCCGCGCGGCCGTCTTGGGTCAGGCGCCTAGCCGAGCAGGGATTGCGCGACGAAGCGCTCGATCCTCTGGCGCTGCGCGGCCGGCACGGCGCTGAAGACGAGCCCGATGTCCGGCAGCAGCTGGTAGGCCGCCTCGGCCTCGACCCGGATCCCGCCGGCCCGCGGCAGCTCGACGCTCAGCTGGATCTTCTGACCGAGCGGGATCTCCTCGGGGCTGCGCATCAGGCAGCCGTTCTCCGAGAGCGAGACGACACGGCCTTCCCAACTTCGCGGTCCCCGGCTGCACTGCGCCCGGAGCTGGGTCGCGATGCGCGGCGTCGAGCGCGGGTTGTCCTCGAAGACCTGCTGCAGCAGACGGTAGAGGTCGTGCATGCCGGCCGGCCGCTTCACGGCGCCGACGATCCGCCGGTCGGCGCCGGTCGCGCCGTGCTGCCCCGTGAGCAGCACGATCGGCACCTCGCCGTCCCCATCCTCACTCCAGGTGGTCGCCTCGACGAGGCGGCGCTCGTCGACGAGCAGCATGTCCGGACCGAGCTCCGGCTGCTCCGAGCGCATCTGCTCGAAATCGCCCGGGTCGACGATTGCGTACCCGAGCTTCGCGAGGATGACGTCGGTCATCGGCGCTAGCGCTTCGCGGGCGGCATGGAGCAGGATCATGCGGGTCGAGGCGGAGGTCGGGATGTCGCTTTGCATGGCGATCCGATCGGGCCGCACCCCGCGACAGTTGAGGGCTCGATCCCTCGAAATGGAGAAGGGCCCCTCGGGACACGCGCTCCCGGGCTCGGGAAATATCGGCTGGTTTGTGAGCAAAATGTGACCTCGATCCGGGGGTTTTCGCCGCATGCTGCTAGCTTGTCGCCGTGGAAAACGCTGTCACCGGCACCGTGAATCGAGATCTCGCCAATTGGCTGATGTCGAAGCGGATCGAAATCGAGCGCGTCATGCATACGCGACTCGGCGCCGCTGCGCCGGCCGCGTCCGGGCCCGAAGCCGAGACCTTGAGACGATTCCGCACCTTCGTGTCGACGGCGCTCGTGCGCGGCGCGGCGCCGCGGCCGGTGCTCGAAGGCCTGCGACCGAACGAGCGGCGCGTGATGGCGCTCCTCGGCTGCTGGGCGGACGCCGCGAGCGAGCTCGCCGGTCCTGATCGCGAGGCTGTGTCGGTCATTCTGCGTCCGCTGCTCGAGCATTTCCGATTCGCCATTCGAAGCACGGGCCAGACCCGCAAGACGAGTGGTCCGCCGCGCGCTTCGCGCCGGGCGATCAGCGCCGCGATCGATCGCATCTCCGACCTGTATTTCGCGATCGAGGTCGATTCCGGCGAGATTCTCGACGCCAATCCCGCCGCCGGTGCGGCGCTCGGCGTCGCCCGCGATGCGCTGATCGGCGTCGAGTTCAACGCCTTCGTACCGACCGATGCACAGGGACCGTGGTGGACGTCGCTCGACAGTCTCGCCGAAGGTCAGGATCAGCACGTCTTCGCCGCCACGATGCAGGACCGCGATGGCCGGCGCATCCGCCTGGAAGTGTCGGCCACCCGCCACCTGCGCAGCACGAATCGCGTCGTCGCCCTGCTGATCGCGCGCCTCGACGACAAGGTCGAATCCCTCGTCGACGCGCGCCCGGCGACCTGAGAGGCCGTGAAGAGATCGTCTCGGTCGCGGCGCGTTCCGCACGGATCTTCCGATCAGCGCGCAGCGTCCAGCTGTGCGTGCAGGAAGTCGACGGCCCGGCCGAGCGCCAATGCCGCGATCTCCGGTCGATGGGCCTCCGGACGCGTCGCGTTGAGGAACGCGTGCCCCGCCCCGGCATGGCGATCGACGCGGTAGGGGACGCCGCTCTTCGCGAGCCCCTGCTCGAGCAGATCGACGTCGGACTCGGGAACGAAGCCGTCTTCGCACCCGAACGACGCGAGCAGCGGCATCCTGAGTCGCGGTGCCGACTCGATCGGCGAGCTCGGCTTGCGCTCGCGATCCCGTCCCTGCGGACCGACGTTCATGCCCTCGTCGTACGAGAGCAGCCCATAGAAGGGCGCCGAGGCCGAGAAACGCTCCGAGTGGCAGGCCGCGAGCAGCGCGTAGGTCCCGCCCATGCAGACCCCGATCACGCCGATCCGACGTCCGCGACAGCACGCCTCGCTCGCGAGCGCCTCCGCCGCCGCATCGAGATCCGCGAGCACGGCCCGATCGGCGAGGGAGCGGATCCGCTCGCCGGGATCGACGACCCGGGGATCCGACATCCGGCGGTAGAGGTCGATCGCGAGGACCGCGAATCCCGCTTCGGCGAGCCCTCGCCCGAGGTCGCGACTGTGCTCGGACGGGCCCCAGACGTCGTGGATCAGGACGAGCCCGGGATGGGTCGACGCCTCCGAGTCGGAGACTGGAACGTGCAGTCTTCCGAACTCCGTCTCCCGCTCGCTCGTGCTCCGCATCGCTGCGCCTCCCGCCTGCTCTCCCCGTCTGCGTCTGGCAGCCCCACTGGCCCCTGACTAGACTCGCGCGCCCCGTGCAGGAGCCCACCATGAGCGAATCGAAAGCCCCGGCCCGCATCATCCGGAAGAAGACCGGCCATTTCCTCGAGGACTTCCAGCCCGGCCAGATCTTCCGTCACAAGGGCGGCAAGACGATCACCGAGGGACTCTTCACGACCTTCACCGAGTTCGCCATGACGACGAACCCGCTCTCGAAGAACGCGCGCTACGCCCGCGCCCACGGCTACGACGGCCTCGTCTGCTCGCCCGGCCTCGTCATGCTCGTCGCCTTCAGCCAGACCGTCGAGGACGTCTCCGAGAACGCACGCGCGAACCTCGAGTACATCGACATGCGCTTCGGCGCGCCCGTCTACGTCGGCGACACGATCGAGGTCGAGACGAAGGTGATCGGCGTCCGGACGTCCTCGAGCCGCCCGAACCTCGGCATCGTCCACGTCCAGTCGACGGCGCGCAAGAACGTCGGAGCGAAGGACGAGGCGGTCGTCGCGACCTGGCAGCGCAAGGTCCAGGTCTACAAGAACGACGAATCGATCCCGGTCGATAGCTTCGAGATCGTGCCCGACGAGGTCGCCTGCGAGCTCGTCATTCCGCCCTACGCGGGCCGCGAGAAGCTCGCGCCGCTCGCCCACCTCTCCAGCGCGGACAGCTACTTCGAGGATCTCGAGCCCGGCACGCGCATCGAGCATTCGCGCGGCAGGACGGTGACTTCCGAGCACATCGCGATGACCGCGATCCTCGACAACACGAGCCAGGTCCACTGCAACCAGTTCATGATCGATCTCGATCCGAAGCAGTACGTCGGCGGCCAGCTGATCGTGTTCGGCGGCATCCCCTTCACGCTCTGCCTCGGGCTCTCCTGCCCCGACGTCGGCGACAACGCCCTCGGCGACGTCGTCTACACGACCGGGCGTCATACCGCCCCGCTGCAGGCCGGCGACACCGTCTTCGCCGCCACCGAGATCCTCGCGAAGCAGGCCCACCCGACGCGCCCCGACCTCGGCCTCGTCTCGACGCGCCTGTTCGGCCACAAGTTCGTGCGCGCGGACGGCGAGCAGAACGCCGACGCGCCGCCCGGCTGGAAGAAGGTCCAGATCTTCGAGCTCGACCGGACCCTCGCGATCAAGCGCCGCAGCCATTACGCCTGAGGCGCCAGACGTCGGCCCGACGGGAAGTCCGCGCCCGCGCGCGCCAGGCCAGGCGAGCGCGCTAGGCCGTCCGCTCGTAGCGCCAGGGACGGGATTTCGGCATCTCGAGCCGATGCCGGGGTCCGGGAACGCTCGCGTCGGCGAGCGCATAGCCCGCATCGCCGTGCCACAGCGCGACCATTCCGTCCTCGCCCTTCGCGATCACGGTCTGGAACCGCTCGGGCGCTCGGGCCGCGAAGACGTCGAGCGCGCGCTCGACGTTCGGATGCGGAGCCAGATCGGCGAGCGTCACGAGCGTCGGCGGCGCCAGCTCGATCACACCCTCGTCCCGGCGCTGCAGCGCCTCGGCGGGCCGCATCCAGCACGATTCGTGGATCTCGCAGTGGTCGATCGCGACCTCGCCCTCGCCCGCGCGCGCCACGAAGAACCACGTGACGAAACGCCGCATCTGGACCATCGGCGGCGTCCAGTGGGCATAATGCACGATCGCCTCCGGATCGATCCGCAGCGCGCACTCCTCGAACGCCTCGCGAACGGCCGCGCGGCGCGCCGCGCCGATCTCGTCGCCGGGCGAGAGCCCTTCCCAATCGCCCGGATCGATCCGCCCGCCCGGAAAGACCGACATGCCGCCGAACGCGATCTTGGAGTTGCGCCGGAGCATCAGCGTCTCGAGCCCCGCCTCGCCGTCGCGCAGCAGGATCACGGTCGCCGCCAGGACCGCATCGTTCGAGCCCGTCGGATCGCTCTCTCGACTCATGCTTCCACTCTCTTCTCTATCTCTTTCTCTCGTTCTTTCTCTTCCCGCCCGGGTTCCGCTGTCGACTCGGACTTCGCCCCCGGCCCTCGCGCCGGGCCGCTTCCGGCGTGCGCCACGGTTCGGCCCGCTCGCCACCCGGCGCCTCGCCAGCGTAACACGGGCCGACCGGGACACCGTCGGCCCGGACGTCGCTTCGAAAGCGCCGGCAGATCGCGCGCGAGAACTCGCAGTCGAAGCCCGAATTCTTGCCCCGGACGGACCAAACGAATAGAGTCGAGCGTCCCCATCCGGAGCCCCGAAGAATGCGTTTCTACGAATACGAGGCGAAGGCGCTCTTCCGCCGCCACGGCCTCCCGCTGGGCAAGAGCCAGCTGATCGAAAGGCCGGAGCAGGCGCAGGCCGCGTTCTCGGCGCTCGGTGGCGGGCCGGTCGTCCTGAAGAGCCAGGTGCTTTCGGGCGGACGCATGAAGGCCGGCGCCGTGCGCTTCGCCGAGAACGCCGCAGAGGCCGAGGCCGCTGCGAAGGCCATCTTCCCGATCCGGGTCGCCGACCAGGCATGCCGCTCGATCCTCGTCGAGGAGAAGACGAAGGTCGAGAAGGAATATTTCGTCGCGATCACCTGGGACGGCCGCGCCAAGCGGCCCGTCTGCATCTTCAGCGACATGGGCGGCATCGACATCGAAGAGGTCGCGCTGACCCATCCCGAGCACGTCTCGAAGACCCATTTCTCGACCATCGTCCCGCTGATGCCCCACGTCGCGAAGCAGGCCGTCGCCGCGACCGGCGTGACCGGCTCGGATCTGAACAAGCTCGCGCCGATCGTCTTCGAGCTGATGAAGATCTTCCTCTCCTACGATCTCACGCTCGCCGAGATCAACCCGCTCGCGAAGCTCGCTGATGGCCGCTTCATCGTTCTCGACGGCCACATCGACCTCGAGGCCGAGGCGCGCGGGCAACACAGAAAGCTGCTCGCGGACCTCGGCATCGGCGACGACGAGACCCGCCAGGCGCGCCCCCCGACCGCCTTCGAGCTCGCGGGCATCCGCGTCAACTCCGCCGACCACCGCGGCGTCGCCGGCAACGTCGTCGAGTTCGACGGCAACCTCGGCCTCGTGATCGGCGCCGGCGGAGGCTCGCTGACCCTCTTCGACGCCGTCCGAAATCACGGCGGCAAGCCGGCCAACTACTGCGAGATCGGCGGCAATCCCTCGATGAGCAAGGCGAAGGAGCTGACGAAGCTGATCCTCTCGAAGCCCGGCGTCGAGAAGATCGCCGTCATGATGAACGTCGTCTCGAATACCCGCGTCGACATCGTCGCCCGCGGCGTCATCAAGGGCTGCCTCGAGGCGGGCAAGGACCCGGCGGAGACGATCGCGATCTTCCGCATCCCCGGCGCCTGGGAAGAAGAAGGCTTCAAGATCCTGAAGAAATACGGCGTCGACTTCTGCGATCGCAGCGTCTCGATGTACGACGCCGCCGGCCGCGCCGTCGCGAAGCTGCAGAAGCGATAGGGAGAGCAGCCATGTCGATCCTCCTCTCCCGCGACACGCAGATCATCGTCCAGGGCATCACCGGCCGCGAAGCCATCAACCTGACCCGCGAGAACCTCGCCTACGGCACGCAGATCGTCGGCGGCGTGACCCCGGGCCGCGCCGGCCGCGACATTTATGGCGTACCGGTCTACGACACGGTCCGCCAGGCGGTCTCTGCGAATGCCGAGAAGGGCATCCGCGTAACCGGCTCGATCGTCTCCGTGCCGCCGAACTTCACGCAGGACGCGATCTTCGAGGCGCTCGACTGCGGCATCGAGCTGATCGTGGTCGTGACCGAGAACGTGCCTCGCAAGCAGGTGGCCCAGGCCGTCGAGTACGCCGAGATGAAGGGCGCGCGCATCATCGGGCCGAACTGCCTCGGCATCATCTCGCCGGACGAGTGCAAGATGGGCGGCGTCGGCGGGCCGGCGGCGAATACGCGGCAGGCCTACAAGAAGGGCTCGATCGGCGTGATGTCGCGCTCGGGCGGCATGACGACCGAGATCGCCTCGACGCTGACGGCCGCGGGCCTCGGACAATCGACCTGCGTCTCGATCGGCGGCGACGCCATCGTCGGAACGACCTACGCCGAGCTGATGCCCTTCTTCGAGGCCGACCCCGAAACCGAGGCGATCGCGATCTACTCCGAGCCCGGGGGCCGGATGGAGGCGGAGCTCGCGGAGTGGGTCACGACGCACCGCTCGCGCCTGCCGATCGTCGCTTTCATGGCGGGCCGCTTCATGGACGAGATGAAGGGCATGCGCTTCGGCCATGCCGGCACGATCGTGGAAGGCAAGGAAGACACGACGGCCGAGAAGATCAAGCGGATGGAGGCGGCGGGCATCTCCGTCGCCGAGCGGATCGAGGAGATCCCCGCCCTGATCCGCAAGCGGCTCGCCGAGCGGAAGCGTTAGGAGAAGTCATGCCCGGCACATTCATCGACGTGCGCGTCGACGCGAGCGTCGCCCGCGACCCCGAGATCGCGAAGAAGCTCGAGGAGATCTGCCCCGTCTCGATCTTCGCGGCCGAGCCCGCCGGCCTTCGGATCGTCGAGGAAAACCTCGACGAGTGCGTGCTCTGCGACCTCTGCCTCCCGGCGGCGCCGGCGGGCAAGATCCAGATCGTCAAGCTGTACGAATGACGCCGCGCGCCGCCTTCGGCGCACCCGGCGAACGAGGTTTCCCATGCGAAGCGCGAAAGACTTCTTCCGGCCGCTGGCGCTCGGCGCGCCGACGCCCCTGCGCGAGATCCCGTTCAAGCCCTCGCGCATGATCCATTTCTTCGATCCGTCGAACGCCAAGATGGCGGCGAAGGTCCCCGAGATCGCGAAGAAATGCGACGTCATGCTCGGCAACCTCGAGGACGCGATCCAGGCGGACAACAAGATCGCGGCGCGCGAAGGGCTCGTGAAGATCGGGCGCACGGTCGATTTCGGGACGTGCCAGCTCTGGACCCGGGTCAACAGCCTCGACTCGCCCTGGTGTCTCGACGACCTGACGACGCTCGTCGGCGAGATCGGCGACAAGCTCGACGTCATCATGGTGCCGAAGGTCGAAGGCGCCTTCGACATCCACTACGTCGACCGCCTGCTCGCCCAGCTCGAAGCCCGCGCGGGCCTCTCGAAGCCGATCATGGTCCACGCGATCCTCGAGACCGCCCTCGGCGTCGCGAACGTCGAGGAGATCTGCAGCGCCTCGCCGCGCATGCAGGGCCTCTCGCTCGGCCCCGCCGATCTCGCGGCCTCGCGGCGCATGAAGACGACCCGCGTCGGCGGCGGCCATCCCGGCTACCTCGTGCGCGAGGATCCGAATCCGGCGAACGAGGGCGCGCCGCGCGCGACCGCGCAGCAGGATCTCTGGCATTACACGATGGCGCGCATGGTCGACGCCTGCGCCGCGAACGGCATCCTCCCCTATTACGGCCCGTTCGGCGACATCAAGGACGTCGTCGCCTGCGAGGACCAGTTCCGCAACGCCTTCCTGATGGGCTGCGTCGGTGCCTGGAGCCTGCATCCCGTCCAGATCGACATCGCGAAGAAGGTCTTCTCGCCCCCCGTCGACGAGGTGCTCTGGGCGAAGAAGGTGATCGCGGAGATGGGCGATGGGACCGGCGCCGTCATGATCGACGGCAAGATGCAGGACGACGCGACGGTCAAGCAGTGTCGCGTGATGGTCGCGCTCGCGAAGATGCTGGCCGAGAACGACCCGGAGCTGCGCGCGGCCTACGGCTTCTAACCGCGGCGACACGCAGTCGCCGGAACCCGAGCGGAACACGAACCAGACGAGAGAAGGCGCGATGGAATCCTCGCCGACATCGGGGATCACGGCGGGACGACTCGCGCTCGTCGGCATCGTCGCGCTCTCGATCATGGCGCCCGTGACGCTGCCCGTCCCGATCCTGCGCACCCTCGTCTCGGAGCGCTTCGAGGTCTCGGAGCTCCTGACCTCGCTCTTCATGTCGGTGAACATGGTCGGCGCAGCGATCGCCGCACCGCTGGCGGGCATGCTCGCGGACCGCTTCGGAAAGCGGCGTCCGCTGATCGTCGCGGCGCTCTTCGTCGACGCGATCTGCTTCGTCGCCATGACGGCGACGATGCCATTTCCGCTCTTTCTCGCGATCCGATTCGTCGAGGGCTGCGCCCACATCTCCGCGCTCTCGCTGCTGCTCGGGATCGCATCCGGCCTCGGCGATCCGGCGCGCCGCGGGCTCGTCATGGGGATCACCGGCGCCGGCATGATGCTCGGCGTCGCGCTCGGCGCGCCGATCGGCGGCGTGCTCGGCCGCGTCGAAGTCCTGCGCCCGCTCCAGGCCGGCGCCGCCCTGCTCGTGGTCGCCGCGCTGCTCGCCTCGGCCGTCTTGCGGGAGCCCGGCAGCGTCGAGCAGCGACCCGGACTGGCCGCCATCGTCCGGACCATCGCGCGCCGCCGCGAGCTGCTCGCCCCGCTCCTCTTCGCCTTCGTCGACCGCTTCACGGTCGGCTTCTACACCACGACCTTCTCGCTCTTCGCCTCGGGCCTCCACGGTGCCACGCCGCCACAGGTCGGCCTCTGGATCTCCGCCTTCATGCTGCCCTTCGCCCTGCTCTCCTTCCCGTTCGGCCTGCTCGCGGACCGGATCTCGAAGACGGCGCTGATGTGCGGCGGCAGCCTGATCTACGGCGTGCTGACGGCGAGCCTCGGGTTCTGGTCGATGGATCTCATTCCCTTCGTCATGGCGACGACGGGGATCGCCGCTGCCGTCATGTTCGTGCCGTCGATGCTGATGACGACGGACCTCGCCGACGACGCGATCCGTTCGACCGCCCTCGGCGCCTTCAATACCGCGGGCAGCCTGGGCTTCATCCTGGGTCCCGTCTGCGGCGGGCTCGTCAGCGACGCGGTCCGGGCCGACCATGGCATGGCGGCCGGCTACCAGGCGGCGTTCGCCGTCGCCGGCGTTTCCGAGATTCTGTGCGTCGCCGCCGCACTCCCGATTCTGCTGCGGCTTCGGCGCACCGGGCGGACGACCTAGGCGCCGGAACCAAGATGGCCGCGCGGCGCCCGCTCCGAGCTGGACCCACCGCGGCGATGAAGAATCCGCGACGAAGCCTCAGGCGGGGCGCGAGCGCGGCCGATTTCGGGCCACGGTTTCACGCCCTCCTGTATCGTCCGGGCGCGTTCTGGCCGCCGACCGCCGGAAGAACCGAGAGGATCGCCTCCCATGGCCACGTCCGCGCAGCGCCTCATCCATCCCGTGATCCTGTCGGGAGGCTCGGGCACGCGCCTCTGGCCGGTGTCCCGCCGCGCCTATCCGAAGCAGCTGCTCGCGCTGACGGGCCCCCGGACCCTGCTCCAGGACACCGCCCTGCGCGTCGCCGACCCGGCGGCCTTCGCCCCGCCGCTCGTGCTCTGCAATGAAGCCCATCGCTTCATCATCGCCGAGCAGCTGCGCGAGGTCGGGATCACGCCCGCTGCCATCGCCCTCGAGCCGACCGCCCGCAATACCGCGCCGGCGATCGCGGCCGCGGCCCTGATGATCGCGGCGAAGGATCCCGAGGCGGTCCTGCTCGTGCTGCCGTCGGACCATGTCATCCGCGACGCCGAAGCCTTCCGCGCGACGATCGAGACCGCCGCGGGGGCCGCGCGCGAAGGCCGTCTCACGACGTTCGGCATCGTGCCCCAGGGCCCCGAGACCGGCTTCGGCTACATCCGCCGCGGCGCGCCGCATCCCGCTCTTCCCGGCGTCCACGCGATCGCGGAATTCGTCGAGAAGCCGGACCGGGCGCGCGCGGAGCGATTCGTCGCCTCGGGCGAATACGCCTGGAACAGCGGCATGTTCGTCTTTCCCGTCGCGAAGCTGCTCGCCGAGCTCGAGCGGCTCGCGCCCGCGCTCGTCGCCGGCTGCCGCGCGGCCGTCGCCGGAGCCGCGACCGATCTGACCTTCACGCGCCTCGCCGAGCAGCCCTTCGCCGCCTGTCCGTCGATCTCGATCGACCACGCCTTGATGGAGCACACCGACAGCGCCTCCGTCGTCTCCGCTTCGATCGGCTGGAGCGACGTCGGCTCGTGGACCGCGCTCTGGGAGATCGGCGCACAGGACGAGCACGGGAACGTGACCTCCGGCGACGGCGTGCTGCACGACGTCTCGAACAGCTTCATCC
>CAZFKD010000081.1:6596-11742 GCA_964519695.1 uncultured Spirochaetaceae bacterium | reverse complement strand
ATCGACGTGAACATGCCCGCCGCCGTCGCGACGCCCATCGGTGCGCGCGTCTCGGCGCCCGGGCCGATGCCCATCGCCGACGGCAGCACGCCGAAGATCATCGAGAGCGCCGTCATCAGCACGGGCCGCATGCGGATCGGCGCCGCCTTGCGCATCGCCTCCTTCGCCGTCATGCCCTCGGCCTGGAGCTGATTGGCGTAGTCGACGAGCAGGATCGAGTTCTTCGTGACGAGGCCGATCAGGAGCACGATGCCGATCATGCTGAACAGATTCAGCGACATGTCGAAGAGCCAGAGGCCGCCGAGCGCGCCGACCATCGAGAAGGGCAGCGCCGCCATCACGATCAGGGGCTGAACGAAGCTCTCGAACTGCGCTGCGAGCACCATGTAGATGACCAGCACCGCGAGCAGCATCATGACCATGAACTGCTGGCCGGACTCCCGCATCGCCTCGGCGTCGCCCGTCAGCCGAAGCGCGAGCGTCGAAGGCAGGATCTCCTCCGCGATGCGCTGCGCGCGGGCGACGGCGTCGCCGAGGGCGATGCCCTCGAGACTCGCCATGACCTTGACGCTGCGCTCGCGATCGGTGCGCGTGATCGAGGCGGCGGTCGCGCCGCGCTCGACGGTGACGAGGTTGCGCAGCTCGACGAGGTCGCCATTGCGCGCACGGACCCAGAGGTCACCGATCGCAGAGAGATCGTCGCGTGTCCCCTCTTCCATACGCATGCGCACGTCGTGGCGCTTCTCGCCGTCGCGGTAGCTCGCGACATCGAGGCCTCCGATCATGGCGAGCACCGCATCGGCGATGGTCTGCGAGCTGACGCCGAGAGCCGCCGCTTTGTCGCGATCGGGCACGACCCGTGCCTCGGGCAGACCGACCCGAAGACTCATCTCCATGTCGACCATGCCGCCTTCGGCTTCGAGCCGATCGATCATCTCGCTCGCATAGCGGTCGAACTCCTCGAGCGTGCCGCTTCCGACGATCTCGACCTCGAACTCGCGGTCGGAAGAGCCCATCGGATCGACGACCGAGAACTCCTGGCCGGGGATCTGCGAGAGCGCTTTGCGGGCCTCGACCATGATCTCCTGGGCGCTGCGCTTGCGCTGGTCGGCCGGGTAGAGCCGGGCGTTCAGCATGCCGTCCGAGGGGCCGCCGATGCTGATCGAGGTCGAGCCGATGGCCGCGAAGATCGAGGCGACCTCGGGCTGCTCGAGGAACCAGGCTTCGTTCTTCGTGAGGATGTCGATGGTGTTCTCGAGCGAGCTGCCGGGGGGCGCCTTGAATCGCACGGCGACGAAGCCGGTATCGGCCGCCGGAAAGAACTCGCCCTTCAGCTGGCTGCCGGCGAGGACGGCCAGCACGACCGCGCCGATCGCGATCGCGGTCGTCTTGCGGGGGCTCGCGATCGACCAGTCGAGGACCTTTCGGTAGAAATCCTCGAGCGCCCGGAAGCCGTTCTCCAGCCAGTCGTAGATCTTGCTGCGACCATGCTGCTTGGGCGGGGGCATGCGGGCGGCGAGCATCGGCGTGATCGTCAGCGCGACGAGCAAGGAGATGATGACGGCGACGGAGACGGTGACCCCGAACTCGGTCAGGAAGCTGCCCATCTGGCCGGTCGCGAAGGCGACGGGGAGGAAGACGGCGGCGACCGAGAAGGTCGCGGCGGCGGCGGCGAGGGTGATCTCGCGGGTTCCGGCGCGCGCGGCCTCGAAGGCGTTCTTGCCGCCCTCGCGATGGCGCTCGATGTTCTCCAGCACGATGATGGCGTCGTCGATCACGACGCCGATCGCGAGCGTGAGACCGAGCAGCGTCATCGTGTTGAGCGTGTAGTCGAAGACCCAGATCATGCCGAAGGTCGTCACGATCGAGGTCGGGATCGCGAGCGCGACGATCAGCGTCGGGCGCGTCCGGCGCATGAAGACGAAGACGACGAAGACCGCGAGCAGGCCGCCGAAGACGAGCGAGAAGAGCGTCTCCTCGAAGGATTCGCGGATCAACTCGGAGTTGTCGATGAAGCCGGCCTTCTCGACGATGTGGATGCCCTCGGGCACCCGCTCGCGCAGAATGTCCATCCGCCGGTAGAACTCGTCGACGATCGCGACCGTGTTGCCGTCGGATTGCTTCTTGACGGCGATCGCGATGCCGGGCTGACCGTTCATGTGGGAGGCGCGGCGGACGTCTTCGGCGCCGTCTTCGATGCGTGCGACGTCGCCGAGGCGGATCGGCGCGTCGCCGTCCCAGGAGATGACCATGCGCGCGAGCTCGTCGAGGGAGCGGAACTCGGCCGCCGTCTTGAGGGCCCATTCGACCTCGGCGCCCTCGACGAAGCCGCCCGGCCGCTCGACGTGCTCGCGGCGGATCGCGGCGAGGACGTCGGAGACGGCGAGCTTGCGGGCGCGCAGGGCGTCGGGATCGATCCAGATGCGGATGTTGCGCTCGACGGCGCCGTAGACCTCGGTCCCTGCGGCGCCGGGGATGCTCTCGATCATCGGCTTCATGTGGCGATCGATGTATTCAGTCGCCTCGGTCGCGGGCATCGACGTCGTGATCGGCGCGAAGATGATCGGGAACATCGAGAAGTCGGCCTTGCCGAGGATCGGCGGCTCGATCGCCTCGGGCAGATCCCCCATGCTCATGTTGAGCTTGTCGCGCACGTCCTGGGCGGCGACGTCGAGATCCTGCTCGAGCTCGAACTCCATCATGACCCGGGCGACGCCCTGCGCCGCTTCCGAATAGATGTGGCGCACGCCCTCGATCGTCGCGAAGGACTCCTCGAGGACGTCGATGACCTCGTCCTCCATGACGGTCGGCGAGGCGCCCTCGAGCTGGACGACGACGCCCACGAACGGGAACGTCATGTCGGGATAGCGATCGATGCCGAGGCGCGAGAAGCCGAGGACGCCGAAGGTCGCGAGCGCGAGCATCAGCATCCAAGTCAGGACCGGGCGATCGATCGAGACGTCGGAGAGACTCACGACTGCGCTCCGAGCAGCTCGCCCGACGCCGTCTCGACCGCGCTCGACTGCGTATCGCGCACGACGACGACCATGCCGTCGGCGAGGCCGCCATGGCCGCGGCGAACGACGCGATCGCCCGCCGAGAGGTTGCCGCTGCGGATCTCGATCCGCCCCTTGCTCTGCCGGCCGGTCTCGACCTGCACGCGCCGGACGCGATCCTCGGCACCGATCACGAAGAGCCAGGCGCTGCCCTCGCGCTGGACGATCGCCTCCTCGGGGACCATGAGCACGCTGCGGCGCTGATCGGTCCCGACGAGGACGCGCGCGAACAGGCCGGGGCGCAGCAGCCCTTCGCGGTTGTCGATCTCCGCCTTGATGCGGAGCGTCCGCGTGCCGGGATCGACCGTCGGCGCGATGAAGGTCACGACGGCATCGAAGCTCTGGTCGGCCGGCGCGGCGACACTGATCTGGATCGTCTGGCCGGGGCTCACCCGCTGCGAATCGATCTCGGGCAGGCTGAAGATCACGTCGAGCGGCGTCATCGAGACCAGCTCGAAGAGATCCTTGCCGGGCTCGACGTACTCGCCGAGCTCGACCGAGCGACGCGCGACGAGCCCCGCGAACGGCGCCGAGACACTCGCATCCTTGAGCGCGCGACTCGCGACGCCGACCGCAGCCTCCTCGGCGCGCACCGAAGACTCGGCCAGCAGAAGTGCCGTCTCCGCTTCTTCGAGTCGTTCCTCGGAAGCGACGTTTTCCGAGCGCAGCTTGCGCACGCGTTCGACCTTGCTCTTTTCCTGGCGCAGATTCGCGCGCGCCTGCGCGAGCCGCGCCTGCGCCGCCGAGAGATCGAGGCGCCGGCGCTCGGGATCAATCTTGATGACGACTGCGCCATTCTCCACCGACCCGCCCTCGTCCACCGAGAGCTCCGTGACGCGCCCGGCGATCTCCGCCGCGATCATCGTCTGGAAACGCGCGCGCAGATCTCCGCTCGCGCGGATCTCCTGATCGAAATCGACGGCGGCGATCTCCACGGCCGAGACCGACGGCAGGATGGCCTCCTCCGTGATCTTCTCCTCACGACAGGCCGACGCAGAGGCCACGAGGACGATCCCGAGGATCAGTTCGAGAAACTTTCGGCCGGTCATTGCGACACTTTCTCCAGCTCGGCCATGCCGAGGAACAGGGCATCGATGGCTCGCTCGGCGAGGTCGTCGTCCTGGGTGAGTTCGGGCTGCGTCAGTTGAAGCGAGACGAGTCCGTAGACGAGCGCCCAGAGCACGCGCCCGGCGCTGCCCGTATCGAAGCGGCCCGGCGGCCGGCTCTCGCCGTATCGCTCGAGGCTCTCCTCGACGCATCGCCGGACCCGCTCCATCGCGGGGGGCATGCGGCTCTCGCCCTTCCTCGACAGCGTCCACATCAGACGCGTGAAGGTCGGGTTCGTCACGCTGAATGCGTAGTAGGCGAGCAGGATCGACCGCAGCCGATCGCGGGGATCACCGCTCGGATCGACCTCTTCGAGCTCCTCGGCGAGCCGGCCGACGCGGTCGTCGAGCAGCGCGTCGATGAGGCCGTCCTTGTCGCCGAAATGGTGGTAGACCGTCGGCGCCGAATAGCCGGAGCGATCGCCGAGGCGGCGGATCGAAAAGTCCGAGCCGTTGGCCTCGATCATCAGCGCTTCGGTCGCATCGAGGATCGTGCGGCGCGCTTCTTGACGCTGTCGCTCGCGCCTCTCCTCGATGCGCGGGCCGGACTCCCCGAGCTCGGTGAGTCCAACTGCTCCAGCTGCGCCAGTGGACGCTATGCTCATCGATCATGAACCTCGAAGCTTGACTTGGATTCGGTCGGTTGATCAGCGTTATAGCTTGAGCACAGCGTTAGCGCTACGAGCCCGTTCCCATCGGATGCTCAAATGGACTCTAACTGCGTTTCAGCGTACGTGAAGCCGAGAAATCCTGGACGGATTCCCCGCGAGGTGCCCATTCGTCGGGCCCTGAAAGCCCCATTCAGGGAGCGGGGCGCAGGTCGGCCACACGGGAGCGGCGTCCGCCGTAAGCGGGCCGGGCCGATCTCAGCCGGTCTGGGCCGCCCGGATCAGGGCATTCCGTTCCAGCCGATGACCTCGGTCGTCGGCTTGCGGTAGGCGCGCTTGAAGTCGGTCCCGATCGTGCAGGCGATGGGGAAGAGGC
>CAZFKD010000081.1:0-6586 GCA_964519695.1 uncultured Spirochaetaceae bacterium | reverse complement strand
CCTGGGTGTAGTGCTTCGGGATCCCGAGCAGCTTCGCCATCTCGCCGTCGCGCATCAGATGCCCCGTCGTCCAGGCGCTACCGAGGCCGCGCGCGCGCAGGGCGAGCATGAAGCTCCAGACCGCCTGGATGATCGAGCCCCAGGAGCTGCCCTGGTTGAACAGGTCGGCGCCTTCCGTGCGGCCGGCCATCAGCGGCAGCAGCAGCGCGGGACAGCGATGAAAGTTCTCCCGCAGATAGGCGACGGAGGTCCCGATCGCCTCGGCGCCGGGGACCGCGGCGCCCGGATAGCCGCCGACCTTCGCGAGCCCCGCGATGTAGTCGTCGAGCCCGCCGTTGTAGATCTCGGCCGCCTTCGCGATCAGCGCCGGATCGTCGATCACGATCCAGCGCCAGCTGTTCATGTTGCCGCCATTGGGCGCCTGGAAGGCGATCTGCAGGCATTCGTCGATCAGCTCGCGCGGCACCTTGCGGTCGAAGTCGAGGCGCTTGCGGACGGCGCGGGTCGTCGTGAGCAGCGTGTCCGGATCGAGGTCGAGCATGGCGGGGCTCCGGCGCCGGGCTCGCTGCGGGGCGAGCGGACGCGGTGGGATCTTCGGGGATTTCAGGACTGCGCGCCGCGCACGAGCCGGCCCGGGAGGGCGCCGGTGTGCTCGCCGTTGCGGAAGGTGATCTCGCCGGAGACGATGGTCGCTTCGTAGCCCTGCGCGCGCTGGACGAAGCGCGCCGCGCCGGCAGGCAGATCGAAGGCGACCTCGGGGACTCCGTTCTCGAGGCGCGCCAGATCGATCACGTTGAGGTCGCCCTTCTTGCCGGCGGCGATCACGCCGCGGTCGCAGAGGCCATAGAGCGCAGCCGTATCCGCCGTCATCTTCCGGACGGCGAGCTCGATCGGCAGCTTCGGCCCGCGCGTGCGCCCCTTCACCCAATGCGCCAGCAGCGAGGTCGTCATGCTCGCGTCGCAGATCGCGCCGCAATGGGCGCCGCCGTCGCCGAGGCCGAAGGCGGTGCGCGGATGGGTCAGCATCGTGTGCACGGCGTCGAGGTTGTAGTCGCTGTAGTTGAGCAGGGTCAGCATCAGCAGCTGCTTGCCGTCCAGCTCGAGCAGCCAGTCGTAGAGCATGTCGAAGGGATCGCGGCCCGCTGCGGCGGCCATCGCCTTCAGGCTCTCCTCCGGCGTCGGCTCGTAGTTGGGCGGCGTCCCCAGCCGGAAGATCTTGTCGATCCCCTTCGCGATCATGTCGATCACGACCTTCATCTGCGGCACCGCATAATGCGAATCCTCGGCGAGGATCTGCTTCCGGATCGCCGGATCCCGCAGCTTCGCGACCCGCTCGGCGAGGGGCAGCCCGGCCAGCTGCATGTAGGTCGGCTTGAAGCTGAAGGGGTGGAACGACTGGTGGCCGATCAGGAGCGTGTTGGGCCGCGCCGAGACCTGGGGCCGCAGATCCGCGCCGTCCTTCGTCGCCGCGTCGCAGAGGTCGAGCAGCCGCTTCCAGTCCTTCGGCGCGACGTCGTGCTGGACGAGGGCGAAGGAGACGGGCCGGCCGGTCTCGGCCGAGAGCCGCCGCATCCAGTCGATCTCCTTGTCGGGCGCCGACATGTCCTCGCCCTGGATGCCCGCCGGCGCGAGCTCGACGATGCCCTCGCCGAGCTCGCCGAGCACGCGCGCGATGCCGAAGATCTCGTCCTCGGCGGAATGGGTCCCGGGGACGACCTCGCCGTCGACGGCGCGGTGGACGATCGTCCGCGACATCGAGAAGCCGAGCGCGCCGGCGGCGATCGCCTCCTTCACGATGGCGGCCTGGCGGACGATGTCGTCCGGCGTCGCCGGCTCGTTCTTCGCGCCGCGCTCGCCCATGACGTAGGCGCGCACGGCGCCGTGGGGCACCTGCGTCCCGACGTCCATCGCATAATGCCGCTTCTCGAGGGCGTCGAGATATTGCGGGAAGGTCTCCCACTGCCAGTCGATGCCTTCGTGGAGCGCCGTGCCGGGGATGTCCTCGACGCCCTCCATCAGGCCGATCAGGAAGCCCTGCTTGCCGGGCGCGACGGGCGCGAAGCCGACGCCGCAATTGCCCATGACGAGGGTCGTGACGCCGTGCCAGGCGGTCGGCGTGAGGATCGAGTCCCAGGTCGCCTGGCCGTCGTAATGCGTATGGATGTCGACGAAGCCCGGGGTCACGATCTTGCCCCGCGCGTCGATCTCTTCGCGCCCCTGCCCGGCGACGCTTCCGACCGCCGCGATCTTCCCGTTCGCGATCGCGACGTCGCCCACGAAGGGCGCCGCTCCGGTTCCGTCGACGATCGTCCCACCGCGCACCACGAGGTCGTATCGAGCCATGTCTCTGCTGCTCCTTCGTCGAGGGTTCGGGCCGCGCGATGGATCGCCCGCGGCTCCCGGTCTAGCGCGTCGCGTCCGGGGCAGCCGGAGCGGCCGGGATCCCGACCTGCCAGCCCGCCCCTGCGCTCCGCACGGGATAGCACGTCACGGGCCGGCGGATCGGCATCGCCACCGGCCGGCCGTCCCGCAGGTCGAGCTGCCCGCCGTGCAGCGGGCATTCGAGGAGGGTCCCCTTGATGAGACCGCCCTGGAGCGAGGTCTTCACGTGCGGGCACTCGTCGTGCACGACGAAGGGCGTCCCGCCCGCATTGCAGAGCAGCAGCGCGAGCTCGCCGACGGCGAAGGTCTCGTTGAGGCCGTCCGGCGGCAGCGGAATCGGAATCTCGACCCAACGCAGCGCCGGCGGCCCCGAGCCGTCTTCAGTCACGCTGCCCTGCCCGCCCGTGCTGCAGCTCCCGCCCGCGCTGCAAATAGTCCTCCAGCGTCTTGTGGAAATGCAGGATGCGGACCTCCTGCGTCCCGAGATGCAGGCTCTCGAACGCCCGCGAGCGCATGCCGGCCTGGATCCGCGGGAGGTTGTAGAGATCCTCGTCGACGAGGTCGCCGCCGTTGCATTTGCCGGCCAGGGTATCGCCGTTCGCCGTGCTGTAGTGCTGCTTCTCCGGCCGCGGCTCCTGACGAAAAGAGTCGATCGCCGGCGCGTTCACGAGCTCGATGAAGTCGAAGTACATCTTGTTCGGATCGGTCGGATGCGGGCGATGCCAGAAGACCCAGGTGAAGAGCGCGTGGGTATTGAAGGTCATGTTCGGGAAGACGGTGTAATGGAAATCGTCGCAGAGCTGATCGTCGTTCAGCTCCGAGAGGTCGGCGCCCATGCCGACGGCGAGCTTTCGCTGCTGCTCGGCAAAAACCTTGCGTGCGTCCTGCCAGTCGCCCTCGAAGCTCGCGACGTCGACGCCGACGCGCTTCAGGAACATCTCCTTGATGCCGTTGGTCACGGTATTCGCGCCCGGATGTCGCAGGCTCGCCTGGACCTCGGGAAAGAGCATGCGCGTATGCTTGTCGTAGCAGTCGTAGAGCGTCCGCGTATCGTCGCTGAACTCGAGGGTCCAGGTATGCGTCGCGGCGAGATGGTAGGCCTCGTTGAAGGCGTCGACGCAGGTCTTCCAGTTGCACTCGATCTCGACGGTGCAGTCGAAGGAGATCTTCCAGGTCTCGAAGTGATACGGATCGAGATGTTGCGGGATGATGCCGAGATGGTCGCGCAGCGGCGCCGCGTTCGGATCGAGGTTGACGAAGACGAAGCCCGCCCAGGTCTCGCAGAGGACGGGCTGCAGATCGAGCTTCCCCCGGTCGAGGCCTTGAGGAAAGCATTCGGGATCGAGCGCCTTCAGGAGCGAGCCGTCGAGGCCGTACTCCCAGCCGTGGAACAGGCAGGCGAACTTCGAGGCATGCCCGCGGCCCGGCTCGCGCAGGCGATTGCCGCGGTGCATGCAGACGTTGTAGCGGGCGCGCAGCGAGCCGTCGGGTTGGCGCACGACGAGGATCGACTCGGGGCCGAGCTCGAGGGTGAAGTAGTCGCCCGGGCGCGCGAGATCCGATTCGCGGCCGGCGCAGACCCAGGTCTTCGTCCACATATGGTCCCACTCTTCGCGGGCGTATTCGGGACTCGTATAGCGGGTCTTCGGGATCGGGACGTAGGCGAGGCCGGGATCGGGGGCTCGCTCCATCGGGGTCGGCATGCGGATTCTCCCTGGGGCTCGGGTCGGGTCGCGGTTCGCCCTGCGGACGCCTCGGTTCCGGACGGTGCGATTGTAGACGAGCCGATGCGACGCGCGACCGGGTCCGCCCGGGCCTCGGCGATCAGGTCCCGGCCCGGAGCGCGGCGACGATCTCCCCGATCGCCGGGTCGGCCTCCGACCCGATCGGCAGCTGGAGCACGATCGCGTCGGCGAGCCCGGCGTACCGCGATCGCAACGCCTCTGCGAGCCTGTCGTGGCGCGCGGTCACCATCAGCTCGTCGAGCATCGGGTCGGTCAAAACCGTCGCGAGATCCTGCCAGCGATTCGCGCGCACGAGTCCGTTCAGCTTTTCGCCGACCTCGCGCCAACCATGGAGCTCGAGGGTCGGCCAGTAGCTCGGCGTCGAGTAGAGCGTCGCGAGCAGCGCGCGCTGCCGCTCGCGCTCGACCTGCACCGTCGCGTCGTCCTGCCCCGTCGCCACCAGCGGATTCGCGAACAGCCGAACCGCGCGGGGATCCTTCCAGACCCGCGCCGCGCCGCGCGCGAGCCCCGGCCGGGTCCGCTCGCGCAGGAAGCGAGCCGACACGTTGGTCGGATGCGTGACCAACGCATCGGCGAGCTCGCCGGCGACGGCGGTCATGTTCGGGCCGATACCGGCCATGTGGATCGGGATCTCCGGGTGCTCGATCGGGGGCGGCGCGACGAAGGCCTGCATGCGGGTCAGCTGGTAGTGCACGCCGCGGAAGTCGAGACGCGTCCCGTTCTGCCAGCAATGGAAGAGCGCGCGGAGCGCGTGGACGTATTCGCGCATGCGCGGCGCCGGCGGGCTCCAGGGCATGCCGTATTTCTCGACGATGTTTGTCCGGATGAGCGGACCGAGGCCGAGATGGAATCGCCCGCCCGAGAGCGCCTGGAGATTCCAGGCCGCGACGGCCACCACCATCGGCGAGCGCGCGAAGGCGACGATCGCGCTCGTCGCGACCCGGATCTCCCGGGTCGCGGCGATCGCGGCCTGCGCCGCGAGGAATCCGTCCGTCATGACGTCGGGGGCCATGACGCCGTCGAAGCCGAGCGTCTCGGCGCGGCGTGCCGCTGCGCCGACGCCCGCGAGCGGGAGAGCGAGATCGAGTGATGCCCAGACCCGGACCAAGAGCCGTTCCTCCTCGCCTTCGCCGGTCGAGCGCCGGCCATTCACGCCGCCGATCCGACCGCCGCCTAATCGATGATCCGGCGCGAGACGAGATCTTCACAGCGCGCGGCCGAGAGTCCGAGCAGCCCGCAGAAGACCGCCTCGTTGTCCTGGCCGATCGAAGGCCCCGGCTGGATCCGGGGCCGCGTCCGGCTGCACTTCACGTACGCCCCGTAGATCGTCTCGTGAAAGCCCAGCGGATGCAGGACCTCGACGAAGGTTCCGCGCGCCCGGGAGTGCGGATGATCGAGCAGGTCGGCGACGTCGCAGACGGGGCTCGCCGCGACGCCGAAGCGCTGGAGCCGCTCGGCGAGGTCGTCGCGCTCGAAGCCCCGGGTCCAGGCCGCGAGTCCTGCGTGCAGGCGTTCGATCCCCTCGATGCGGCCAGCGCGAGTCGACCAGGCGTCGCCCAGCGCCCATTCCGGCCGCCCCATCGCTTCGACGAGGCCCGACCACTCGGCGTCCGTGAGCACAGCGATCGCGATCCAGCGATCCGCGCCGCGGCAGGGAAAGACGCCGTGCGGCGCTCCCGTCGCGACCGGATGGCGATTGCCGAGGGGCCCGCCGACGCGGCCGTTCATGACCTGGTCGAGGAAGGTCGGCCCGACGAGCTGCATCACGCCCTCGAGCTGGGCGTAGTCGATGATCTGGCCGCGGCCGGTCCGTTCGCGGTCGGCGAGCGCGAGCAGGATCGCGAACGCGCCGACGACGCCGCCGAGCGGATCTGCATAGGCGTTCTCCATGGCCTGCAGGCGGCCACCGGCGTAGCCCGTGATCCCGTCGAGGCCGGCGAGGCTCGCGAGGCTGTTGCCATAGGTGCGCAGCCCGGCGAGCGGCCCGGATAGCCCGGTCGACGAGAGCGATGCGAAGACGAGCCGCGGATCCCGAACGCAGAGCGCTGCGGCGCCGAGCCCGAAGCGCTCCATCACGCCGCGGCCGAAGTTCTCGATCACGACGTCCGAGCGCGCGACGAGATCGCGCGCGAGCGCGCTGCCCTCCTCCGTCTTGAGATTCAGCGTGACGCTGCGGTTGCCGGCCCAGAAGGCGTGGTTCTGGATGCTGCGATCGGGATCGGGGATGCCGTTCCAGAACGGCGGAATCGTGCGCTGGATGTCCGGCCGCGCGCGCGATTCGATCTTGATCACGTCGGCCCCGAGAAATCCGAGCAGCTGCCCCGCCGTCGGACCGACGATCCCCCAGCCGAAATTCGCGACGCGCAGCCCGGCGAGCGGCAGCGCCCGTTCGTCCGGAGCGAGCGCTTCGCCGTTCGCCTCGCGCGCGGCCGGTCGCAGCACGAGGCGTGGCTCCGCCG
>CAZFKD010000080.1:0-11829 GCA_964519695.1 uncultured Spirochaetaceae bacterium | reverse complement strand
CCTGCATCGAAGGGACGAGGGATTCCGGGCGATCGTCCGCGAGCCGCCCAGCGAGCTTGGCCGCATCGTCGCGCAGCTCCACGGCGATCCGCTCGGCGAGCTTCGGACCGACGCCCGGCAGCTTGCGGAGCCCCTTCGCGTCGCCGTCTCGCAGGATCGCGAGCAGCCGACGCGGCTCCATGCCCGAGAGGATCGTCAGCGCGAGCCGGGGCCCGACACGATTCGCCTTGAGCAGCAGCAGGAAGAGCTCGCGCTCGGCGGGCGTCAGGAATCCGAAGAGCTGGATCGCGTCTTCCCGCACGGCGGTATGGACCAGCAGCGCGACCGACTGGCCGAGCTCCGGCAGCGCCTCCGAGGTCGAGAGCGGCACGAAGAGCTCGTAGCCCACGCCCTGGACGTCGAGCACGAGGCGGGTCGGCGCGCGCTCCCGAAGCCGCCCCTCGAGCCAGGCAATCACCGCATCCGCTCCAGCACGAGCCGCGTCATCGCCTCGCGGGAGGAGCGCCTTCGCGATGGCATCGCGAGCGCGGCGAGGGGGCCGGCCTGGGCGTGGGTGAGCGCGAGGGCGAGCGCATCCGCGGCGTCGGCGGGCGGGAGCTCGGCCAATCCGAGCAGGCGGGCGACCATCGTCTGGACCTGGTCCTTGGCGGCGGCGCCGCTGCCGGTCACCGATTTCTTGACCTGTCGCGCAGAGAGCTCGACCACCTCGACGCGCGCCTCCCCGAGACTCGCGAGGATCGCGCCTCGCGCCTGGCCGAGCACGAGCGCCGAGCGGGGATTGGCGGCGAGGAAGACGCGCTCGACGACGACGACATCGGGCGCCTCGGCCCGGGTGATCGCGAGCAGCTCCGCGTGCAGATACCGCAGCCGGTCCGCCAGCGAGGCAGAGGGCGGCGGGCGCAGCACACCGTGACAGCGATGGACGAGACGGCCGGCCACGCGTTCGATCGAGCCGAAGCCCGTCGCGTTGGAACCGGGATCCACCCCCAGGATCCGCATTCCACCCCCCGATCGACGCCGCGAGCGCCCGCTGCGGACGCGCCCGGTCGGGCGCGCTAGGCGAGGCTCTCCATCTCCTCCTCGGAGATGTCGAAGTTGGCGTAGAACTCCTGCACATCATCGAGGTCTTCGAGGGATTCCGCCAGCTTGAGCATCAGCTCGGCGTCCTTGCCGGACAGCTTCACCGTGGTCGACGGCTGCTGCGTGAACTCGGCCGAGAGCGCCGTGAAGCCCTTTTCGGTCAGCGCGTCGCGGACGGCGTGCAGCTCGGTCGGCGCCGTCAACACCTCGCTGCGATCCCCATTGTCGACGACATCGAGGGCCCCGGCCTCGAGCGCCGCCTCGAGCAGGGCGTCGCCGTCGACGGCCGCGCGGTCGAAACCGATGACCCCTTTGCGCTCGAACAGGAACGCCACGCAGCCCGAGGCCCCGAGATTGCCGCCGTGCTTCGAGAGCGCGTAGCGCAGGTCGCCGACCGTCCGGTTCTTGTTGTCGGAGAGGGTCTCGATCAGGATCGCGGTTCCGCCGGGCCCATAGCCCTCGTAGACGATCTCCTCGAAGTTGTCCTGGTCGCCGCCGCCGAGGCCCTTCTGGATGGCCCGCTGGATGTTGTCCTTGGGCATGTTGGCCGTCTTGGCCTTGTCGACGACGAGCCTGAGCCGGGGATTCGAGTCGATGTCCCCCCCGCCGAGGCGCGCCGCCGTCTGCAGCTCCCGGATCAGCTTCGTGAAGACCTTGCCTCGCTTGGCGTCGAGGGCGCCCTTCTTCCGCTTGATGGTCGACCACTTCGAATGTCCGGACATGGATCTCCTGCCCCTGTACCCCGCGAACCCGCTCGCCGGCGCGGTTCGAGCCCCGCTCGAATTAGCACAGGCCCGGATCCGGGAGCCATCGCCAATCCTCGCCAGGCCGCGCGAAGCCGCGCCTTCCGATTCAGTCCCGTTCAGTCCCGCAAACGCCCGGCCGATAGGCGGTGGGCGTCGTCGGGTCGCACCGTGCCCCCGTGGGTCGATCCCGCTTCCCGACCGCGATCCGCATGCGAGCACGGTCTCCGCCCCTCGACCTGAGTCGGGCGCGGGCGCCGTCGCCGAGGAGGGTTCGAAATGGCGGAGATCGCCATCGGCATCGACCTGGGCACGAGCAATACCTGCGTCGCGATGATGCAGAACGGCGAGATCCAGGTGCTCGCGAATGCCTTCGGCGAGCGCACGTCGGCCTCGGTCGTTCACTTCCGCGACGACGGCACGGTCGAGGTCGGAAACTCGGCGAAGGCCAAGGTCATCCACGCCCCCGCCCATACGATCAGCTCCGCGAAACGCCTGATCGGCCGCTACTACTTCTCCGAGGAAGTGAAGAAGGCGCAGGCGATCTGCGCCTACGAGATCGTCGAAGCGCCGAACCACGGCGTGCGCATCCAGATCCGGGACGAGGAGTTCTCCCTGCCCGAGATCTCGGCGATGGTGCTGCGCGAGATGAAGCAGATCGCCGAGCTCCAGACCGGCGAGAAGGTCACGAAGGCCGTCATCACCGTCCCGGCCTATTTCAACGACAACCAGCGCCAGGCGACGAAGGACGCGGGCCGCATCGCCGGCCTCGAGGTCCTCCGGATCCTGAACGAGCCCACCGCGGCCGCGCTGGCCTACGGCTTCGGCCGCGGGCTCAATCAGCGCGTCGCAGTCTACGACCTCGGCGGCGGCACCTTCGACATCTCGGTGCTCGAGATCGGCAAGGACGTCTTCGAGGTCCTCGCCACCTGCGGCGACACCTTCCTCGGCGGCGACGACCTCGACGATCGCATCCTCGACCTGCTCGCCGACGATTTCGTCGGCCGCTACAAGATCAATCCCCGCAACGATCCCTACGCCTTCGAGCGGCTGAAGCTCGCCGCCGAGAACGCGAAGAAGCAGCTCTCGATCGACGACGAGGTGCAGATCGACATTCCGTGCGTGCTGAAGGCCGACGACGGCAGCGAGATGGGGCTGTCGCGCAAGCTGACCCGCGCCGAGTTCGGGATGCTCGTCAACGATCTCATCCTGCGGACCTTCAAGGTCTGCGACGAGGCGCTCCAGCAATCGGACCTGACGGTGCGCGATCTCGACGGCGTGATCCTGGTCGGCGGCCCGACGCGGCTCCCGATGATCCGCGAGGCGGTGACCCACTACTTCCAGCGCGAGCCGCGCATCGACGTCGACCCGGACGAGGTCGTCGCGATGGGCGCCGCGATCCACGCGGCTTCGCTCGTCGGCGAGGTGCAGGACTCGATGCTGCTCGACGTGACGCCGCTCGATCTGCGGATCGGGGTCGCGGGCGGGCTCGCCGAGCCGGTGATCGAGCGCAATACGCCGGTCCCGATCGAGCAGACGCGCACCTTCACGACCGTCGCCGACTATCAGGAGTCGGTGCAGATCCGCGTCTACCAGGGCGACCACCGTATGGCCGAGGACAACACGCTGCTCGGCCAGTTCGAGTTCTCGGGCTTCAAGAAGGGCCCGCGCTCGGACGTCCGGATCGACGTGACCTTCGAGATCGACGCGGACGGCATCGTCTCCGTCACGGCTTCAGATCAGGCCACGGGCGAGCAGGCGAGCACCACGATCACGCTCTCCTCGGGCCTCGCCGAGGACCAGATCGAGCAGCTGATCGAGAACGACGTCGCCGGTCGTGTGGTCACCGCCGACGTTCCGGACGCCCCGGCGGCGCGCCCGGCGAGCCCCGGCCCGAAGACGATCTCGCCGCTGCTGGGTACTCCGCGCACCGCGAGCCCGGTCGCGCAGGCCGCCGCGCCGGTGCCGCTGCAAGCGGATCTGGATGCGCTCGACGGACTCGACGACCTCGAGCTCGACGGCGACCTGCTCGAGGCCGACCTCGAGGCGCACGTCACGCCGAGCCGGCCCCCAGCGCCGCCGGCGGAGATCGAGCTCGACACGGAAGTCTCCGCGGGCGTCGACGACGACGGATTCTTCGACCGTTCGGGCAACGACCTCTCGGCTCCCAACCCCGAAGAAGATCTCGGATAGAACGCAATGGCGACGCTGGACCCCCTCGAGATCGTCGCGCTGGCCCGGATCATGGACGAGCTCGACTACTACCAGCTCCTGCACGTGGATCCGGGCGCCAGCGCATCCGAGATCCGGCAGGCCTTTCACGCCTCGTCGCGCAGCTACCACCCCGACGCGAATCGGAGCCTCCCGCCGGAGCTGCGCGAGCAGTGTGCCCGGATCTCGAAGCGGATCACGGAGGCCTACTGCGTCCTGCGCGATGCACGGCGCCGCAAGAGCTACGACGCCCGTCGCAGCGAAGCGGGCGCTTCGCTGCGCATCCAGCTTGCCGAAGCCCGCCAGGCCCACGCAACGCAGCAGAGCTCCGAGCGTCGCGGAGCGACGCCCCAGGGCCGTCAGTACCACGCGAAGGCCGAGGCCGAGCTGAAGGCCGGGAACGTCGCCGCGGCGATCCGTCATCTGCAGATGGCGCTGACCTTCGAAGCCGGAAATGCCGGCTTCAAGGCGATGCTCGAGGAGCTGCGCGCCCGCCTGAAGGCCGCCTCGTAGCGGACCGCCGTCGGCGCGACGAGCCGGGCGCCAATCGGCGTGCGGCGCGGGCCCGGGCCGCCGCGCAGGCGGCTGCTAATCTGCCGCGCATGTCGAAGACACGTCCCGCGAGCCCTGCGCTCCCGCCCCTGTCCCGTCTGGTTCCGACGCTCCTGCTCATGCTGCTCGCCCTCGCCTGTTCCGATCGCGAGCAATCGGCGCCGCCCGCAGACGGTGCGTCGGCAGGAGAGAGCGCCGCCGCCTCTTCCTACGAAGAGCCTGACGAACAGGACGACGAACAGAACGACGCATCGGCGCGAACGTCGGGCGCGGCAACGCCCGCGAGCACGACGGCAAAGCCCGCCCCCCGCTCCGCCCCACGACTCCCGAACGAACGCCCCGTCCCCGCCTTTTCGGGTACCACGCTCGCCGGCGACACGATCGACGTCGCGAGTCTGCTCGGCGCCCGGAGCGTCTTCTTTTTCTTCAATCCGGAGATCTCCGAGGCCCTGCCCGTCGCCCGAGCGGTCGAGCGCATCCACGCCCAGGCCGCCGACCACAACTTGAAGATCATCGGCGTCGGAGTCGGCTCCGACGCGGCGAAGCTCGCTGCCTTCGCGGCGACGAGCGGCGTGTCGTTTCCCGTGATCGACGACTCGAGCGGCACGATCAGCCAGAAGCTGCAGCTGCGCGCGCCGCTCGGCGTGCTGGGGATCGACCCGGAAGGCTTCATGTCCTTCGCGATCGGGCATTTCGCGGCCGGCGGCGATCTCACGGATCGCGCCGAGGCCGACCTGCGCAAGGAGCTCCGCATGGACGCGCCCGGCGCGGCCCTCCACCTCGGCGCCCACCTCGCCGCGCCCTCCTCCAGCGCGGGCGCCGGCGAGCCCGGCGAATTGATGCGCTGGCCGCAGGCGCCCGAGCTCGGCGTCGTCGCGATGTCGAGCGGTGAGGTCCTCGAGACGAAGAGCCTCGCCGGCCGTGCGGCCATCGTGATCTTCTTCCTGCACACCTGCCCGCATTGCCACAAGGCCCTCGAGTCGATCCGGGAAGCCCTCTCCAAGATGTCGGACGCCGAGAAGCCCCGACTCGTCGCGATCTCGATCCAGAACAATCCGACGGCGCTTCGCAGCGCGATGGCGGAGCTCGGACTCGATTTCTTCGATCCCTACCTCGACCCCGGCGGCCACGCGACCGATCGCTGGGGCGTGACCGGCGGCGTCCCGGTCTTCGTCGTCCTCGATCCGCAAGGCCGCATCCGCCACCGGGGCCAGGGCTGGAACGAGCAGCGCGACGGTGCCCTGCTGCGCATGCACGCGGCGCGCGCCGCCGGGGCGACGGTACCCATGCTGCTCGATCCGAAGGGGTTCAGCGGGAACGACGTCTGCGGCGTCTGCCACGAGCAGGAACTCGCGACCTGGCAGTACACCGCCCACGCGTCGGCCTTCAACACCCTCGTCGCCCACGGCGCCGACCGCCGCACGGATTGCGTCGGTTGCCACGTCGTCGGCTTCGATGCCTTCGGCGGCTACGACTTCACGCGTCGCCCGAGCCACCTCGAGAACGTCGGCTGCGAATCCTGCCACGGCCGCGGCGGTCCGCATCTCTCGCCCGGGTTCGTGAAGGAGGCCGACTACGAGACTGTCTGCGCGACCTGCCACAATCCGACCCATTCGCTCGGATTCGATCTCGCGACCTTCGAGCCCCGCGTTTCCCACGCGAAGATCGCGTCGCTCTCGAACGCCGAGCGCGCGAAGCTGCGCGCGGACGGCGGCCCGGCCCGGGAGCTGCTCCCGACCCAGGCGGCCTATGTCGGCTCGAACGCCTGTCAGGGCTGTCACACGAAGGAATTCGAGACGTGGGAGGCGAGCCCCCACGCGCATGCGGTCGCGACGCTCGAGAAAGCGGGCAGGCAGAAGGATGCAGACTGCCTCGGCTGCCATACGACCGCCTACGGCAAACCGGGCGGCTACCCGGCCGGCAGCGCACCGGAGAGCTCGCCCGACTTCGCGCGCGTCGGCTGCGAATCGTGCCACGGCCCCGGCGGCGACCACGTCGGCGAGACGGCCCGCCGCGTCGGCACGATCCTGTCCCTCGGCGACAAATGCGATTCGTGCGTGATCCTGAAGGTCTGCGGGACCTGCCATGACCAGGCCAACGATCCGGGCTTCGAGTTCGAGGTCGAGCAGCGGATCGAGGCGCAGCGCCACGGCACGATCGAGGCCGCCGCGACCCGCGAAGGCCGCTCCGCTGCGCTCCTGCCCCCCGACCGGACCTATGTCCCGCTCGCTCGCCCCGAGCCGGGCTGAGCTTCGGCGATGGCCGCGCAGGCAGATCCCGACGACGGCCGGAGCGAGGCGCGGGCGATCATCGCGTCTGCCGCCGCGCTCGTGCGCGAGTTCGCCGAAGAGGGGGTCTTCGGCTTCGAGCGCCTCCCCGACCTCGCCCCGCTTGCGCCCGCGCGGACGCCCGCGCAGCCCGGCATCGCCGTCGATCCGCCCCCGGTCGGGGTCGAGCAGCCCGGCGCGCAGCCTGGCGATCCGCCGGGCGGGCGGAGCGCGCTCGACGCGGTCCGAGAGGCGCTCGGCGATTGCCGGCGATGCGGGCTCTGCGAGGGGCGACGGAAGATCGTCTTCGGTGACGGGAATCCCGACGCGGAGATCCTGTTCGTCGGCGAAGGCCCCGGCGAGCAGGAAGATCGGACGGGTCTTCCCTTCGTCGGCCGCGCCGGCGAGCTGCTGACGCAGATGATCGAAAAAGGCATGGGCATCGCGCGCAGTGACGTCTACATCTGCAACATCGTGAAGTGCCGACCGCCCGGGAACCGCAATCCGCTCCCACCGGAGGTCAGCGCCTGTCGGCCCTTCCTCGACGGCCAGATCGAAGCGATCGCGCCGAAGGTCATCGTGACCCTCGGCAAGCCCGCGGCGAGCCTGCTGCTGGACCGTGAGATCTCGATCACCCGCGAGCGCGGCACCTGGCAGACGTACCGCGGCATCCCGCTGATGCCGACCCTCCATCCCGCCTACGTGTTGCGGCAGTACACCCCGGAGAATCGCCGCGCCGTCTGGCAGGACCTCAAGACGGCGCTCGAACGGAGCCGGGCTTGAATCCGGCTGCACGGTTCGAATGTGGCGTCGTGCTCCATCCCGCCGGCCATACCCGCTCGCCCGCGATGCACAACGCCGCCTATCGCGCGCTCGGTCTCGACGCGCACTACCACGCATGGGACGTGCCGCCGGCTGAGCTGGTCGAGTCGATCCGGGCGCTCCGCGAACGCGGCGTGCGGCAGATCTCGGTCTCGATCCCGCACAAGGAGACGATGCTCGCGCTGGTCGACGCCCTCGATCCGGTCGTCCGCGCGATCGGCGCGCTCAACACCGTGATCCGTCAAGACGAGCGGTTGATCGGCATGAACACGGACTGGATCGGGGTGCTCGCCGCGCTCGAGCGCGCCGTCCCGGTGCACGGCCAGCGCGCGGTCGTGCTCGGCGCGGGCGGCACTGCCCGCGCCGCCGTCTACGCGCTTCGCCAGCGCGAATGCGAGGTCTTCATCCTGAATCGCACCCGGGCACGGGCGGAGGCCCTCGCTCGAGCCCTCGGCGCCCAGGGTGTCTTCGGACTCGAGGCCCTCGCGGACCTCGCGCCCGAGCTGGTCGTGAACACGACCAGCGTCGGTCTCGGTGAATGGGTTTCGCCCGTCGAAGCACGGGCCCTAGGCGAGGGGATGGTCGTGCTCGACGCCGTCTACGCGCCGGAGCGAACGCGCCTGCTCGTCGAGGCGGAGACCCGCGGCGCGATCCCCGTCGGCGGTAAATGGATGCTCGTCCACCAGGCAGCCGAGCAGCTCCGCCTCTGGACGGCGCGCCTGCCCGAACCGCCGACCGAGTCCGCGCTCGCCGGGGTCGTGGACGTGATGGCGGCGGCCTTCGACGAGGCCGCCCGGGATCAGCCCGTGTAGCCCCACTTCGCCTTGTTGGCGGCGATGGAATCGGCGCTCGGCACGTCCGTATCCGCTCGCTCGGGGACCTCGAAATCGTCGCGCTCTTCGACGATCTTCGCGTTGAGCGCGATGTCTTCCTGGAACACGGCCGGGACCTGCTCGTCCTCGAAGATCGCTTCCCAGGGACACTCCGGCTCGCAAACGCCGCAGTTGATGCACTCTTCGGGATCGATGTAGAGCTGGTTCGAGTAGCCGGCAGCCTCGCCCTTGTCCTTGTGCTGGACGATGCAGTCGACGGGACAGACCTCGACGCAGGCCATATCCAGACAGTCTCGACACATGCGGGTGATGACCCAGGCCATTCCAACTCCCTCTCTTCTCTTGGTCTTCGTACTCGGCTGTTGATTCTTTCGAAGTCTTTCGAACTCTTCCGAATTCACTCGAACTTCGAAGGCGTGCTGCTCGGAGCCCACTCGCCCGCCCCGGGCCGCCGGCCGACTCGAGGTCGATGCCGTCGCCTCGAAGGCCGCGCGGAGCGCTCCGGACCCCGAACTACTTGAGCTTGGTCTCTTTGTAGACGACGTGCTTGCGCACGACCGGGTCGTACTTCTTCAGCTCCATCTTGTTCGGCGTGTTGGTCCGGTTCTTCGAGGTCGTATAGAAATGACCCGTCCCCGCCGACGACTCGAGCTTGATCTTGTCGCGCTTGCTCTTGGCCATGGTCTTGCCGTTCGTCTTTCGTTTCCGGCTGCCCGCTGCGATTCACGCGCGGGCGGCGTCTGTCTCGATCGCCGCGATCGGCGGTCTCGGGTTCCCTGTCTGCGATGCCAGTCTGTCGAAGCCCGCTGGCGCGATCAAGCGCGCGCGGGATCCGGAACGAGCGCGCCACCGCGAGCGAACACGCGCACTCGCTTGCCGTCGCGCGTCTCGAAGCGAACACGGGACGGCTTGTTGTCTGCGGGATTCACGAGCATCACGTTCGACGCATCGATGAAGCCCTCCTTCGAAACGATGCCGCCTTCGCGCGCCTCGGCACGTCCCGGCTTCAGATGACGCGTCTGCACGCGCACACCCTCGACCCGGACGCGTCCCCGCTCCACATCGACCGCAATCACCCTGCCCTGCACCGCTTTCGCCGAGCCGGCTCCACTCACGACCTGGACCAGGTCGCCCTTGCGAATCTTCTGCATTGGATCCTGCCTCCGGCCAGGGCCGGTGTTGGGAGGGCCTATGTATCCGCCAGACAACGGCTTTCGTCAAGGTCCCGGGCCGGTTTTCGAGCCCCCTGCCCCGATCGGTGGCAGGCCTCGCGAGGCGCCGATCCGCGCCGGGAGCGGGCTCTGGTAAGCTCGCGCCGCCCCGGACCGGGCGGGAGGGGAAGATGCGCAAGCTCGTGATCGCGATCGTCGTCCTGGGGATCGCCCTGGTGCTGGCCTGTCGTCTGCTCTTGCCGGACGGGCTCGTCGTCAAGGGGCCGGTCCTGAACTCCATCACCGGACGTTCGATCGATGCTCCCAAGCCCGAAATCGTCGAGCATCGCTTCTCCGTCGCCCCGGGCTTTCGCGTCGAGCTGTTCGCGGAAGGCGTGCAGAATGCGCGCTTGCTGCGCTTCAGCCCGGGCGGATCGCTGCTCGTCAGCCAGCCGCGACTGGGTCGCCTGCTGATGCTCTCGGGCGACGCAGACGGCGACGGCCGCTCGGATGGACGACAGGTCCTGCTCGATGCACTCGACCGCCCCCACGGCTTCGACTTCGCGGACGGGTTCCTCTACATCGCCGAAGGCGGTGCAATCGCCCGCGTCGCAGTCGAGGAGGCGGGGCCGAATACGCTTCGCAGCTCCGGTACGCCGATCCGCATCGTCGAGGGAATACCCGAGGGCCAGAATCACTGGACCCGCACGCTCCGCATCGGCCCCGACGGCCTGATCTATCTCACGATCGGATCGAGCTGCAACGTCTGCCTCGAGAAGGATCCGCGCCGCGCCGCGATGGTCCGTTATGCCATCGATGGCTCCGGCGAGGAAATCTACGCCGCGGGCCTTCGCAACTCCGTCGGCTTCGACTGGCGACCGGGGACGCGCGAGCTCTACGCGACGGACAACGGTCGCGACCTGCTCGGCGACGACGTTCCGCCCTGCGAGCTGAACCGGGTCGAACGCGGCGGATTCTACGGCTGGCCCTACGCCCATGGCATGAATCAGACCGACCCCGATTTCGGGGAAGGCCAGCCCGCCCGCATCGCCGGATCGATTCCGCCGGTCCACGCGTTCGGCGCCCATCAGGCCCCGCTCGGGATCACGTTTCTGCGTCATCCCGCGCAGGGCGACGAATATCGCGGCGCCGCGCTCGTCGCGCTCCATGGCTCCTGGAATCGCTCGCAGCTCTCGGGCTACAAGGTCGTCTCGCTCCACTGGAACGCGGACGGATCCATCCGTGAGTCGGATTTCCTGACGGGCTTCCAGGTCGGTGACGACGTGATCGGGCGCCCGGTCGACGTCGCAGAGGGGCCGGACGGTGCGATCTACGTGAGCGACGACTACGCCGGCGCGATCTACCGCATCACGCGCTCCGATGCATCACAGGCCCCGACGAGCCTCGTCGCCGGCGCTGGGGCGCCGCGTGCCGTGGACGACCCGCTCGCCGAATACACGGGGGAGGCCCGCGCGGACCTCGTCGCCCGCGGTGCGTCGCTGTTCGCCGAGCAGGCGTGCGCGGGCTGCCACGTCGAAGGCCGCGCCGAGCCGGGAATCATCGTGAAGCCGCTCGAGAATCTCGCCGCGCGCTACACGCTCCAGAGCCTCGCCGGATTCCTCCTGACACCGCAGCCGCCGATGCCCGTCGTCGACCTGCCCGAGGCCGATCGCACCTCGCTCGCGGCCCACCTGCTCGATCAGGAGGCGAAGGCCGGCGAACCGGCCGGGCGCTGAGCGCGGCTCGTTCCGGAATGCGCACCGGCGCCGGCGCGCTCCCGTCGGCTGCATCTCATCGATGCCGATGGGTCAAGACGCCGTCGCTGCGACGGCGCGTTTCGACGAGCCCGTCCTGCTCGAGACAATCGAGGGCGCCGATGAGAAGCAGGAGCTGGGCCCGCGTCTGCTCGAGGGATTCGTCGGGCGGAAAGAGCGCCGTGCGCAGGTCGAAGGCGGTCACCTCCTGATCCATCGCGGCGAGATGAAGCAGGCTCCGATCGATGCGCTGGAGCCGGACGTCGTAGTAGAGGATCGTATCCCGGACCGTCCGGTCCGCGCGCCGGACCAGCCCCCCGAAACCCGGCAGCAGCCATTGATCGCTTCGGCCGCGCAATCGACGCAGACGGTCCGGCACGGCAGGTCTTGGAACGCGCGCGACAAAGTTTCGTCTT
>CAZFKD010000079.1:10620-11844 GCA_964519695.1 uncultured Spirochaetaceae bacterium | reverse complement strand
CGTTCGGCGGGTCGTCGACGCGGACGAGAAGGTGCTGCTCGAGAATCTCGAGATCGCGGACCTGCCGCCCCGCACGACGAAGAAGCGGATCTCGTCCGTCGACGCCTATCTCACGACCTATCTCATGCGGGAAGCGGTGCGCGCCTGGTATGGAACGGGACACGGCGCGGCGCGCCTCGGCGCCGCGATCGCCGGCAAGACCGGCTCGACCAACGAGAATCGCGATGCCTGGTTCCTCGGCTACACGCCCGACGTCGTGACCGGCGTCTGGGTCGGCCATGACGATCGCAGTCCGATGGCGAAGCATCGGACCGGGGCGGGCGCGGCGTTGCCGATCTGGACGGCGTTCATGGAGCGCGTGCTCGAGGGCGAGAAGCCGCGGGCCTTCCCGGTGCCCGACGGGCTTCGGTTCGCTGGGGTCAGCAGCGAGACCGGCGAATGGGTCCGAAGCTCCGTTCCATATCCGGGCTGGGTCCCGGTCGCGGCCGATCGCAGGGTGCGCCAGGCTCGCTTCGTTCCGGCGCCCGAGCCCGAGCTCGAGGAGGGCGCCTCGCCGATCATCGCCGCCGCGGGAGCGAGCGCGGCGCCCCAGGGACCGAACGCGCAGAGCGCGGGCGGCGCCGGCGCCACAATGGGTGGGCCGGGAACGGCCGCCGGCCAGCCGCCGCCGGTCGGAGCGGGCCCGCCGAGGCCGTCGCCCGAATCGCGGCAACCCGAGTCCGGGACGTCGCGGCCGGGCTCTGGTACGCCGGTCGCGCCGCCGTCATCACCGCCGCCGGGCGAGGCGGTCGGCGATCGAATCGACGCGGGCAGCGAGCGGAGCTGAGAGCCTCCCCGAGATGGCCGCATGCCTCGAACCGGACGCTACGAACGAGACGCGACTACCAGGACGCAGCGGCCCGGGCGTTCGCCATCGCGGTGAGGGCGAGCGGCGACTTCGGCGAGTTGAGCCCGCCGTCGACGTCGAGGATCGCGCCCGTGATGTACTGCGCGTCCGGAGAGCAGAGGAAGGTCGCCGCGGCAGCGATGTCCCGCGGCGTCCCGAGGCGGGCGCCGGGCGTCCAGCGCAGGAGCTCGGCCTCCATCTCCGGCCTCGCGCGGAACAGGCCGTCCTCGAGCATCGAGGTCCGGACCGAGCCGCTGCGGATCGCGTTGACGCGGATCTTCGGCGCGAACTCGAACGCCAGCATCTTCGTGATCTGCTCGAGCGCCGCCTTCGCCGCG
>CAZFKD010000079.1:8542-10610 GCA_964519695.1 uncultured Spirochaetaceae bacterium | reverse complement strand
AGGCGATGCCGCCATAGTCGGCGAGGATCGCCATGCCCGACGACACGTTCACGATCGCGCCGCCGCCGACGGCCTGCATGTGGGGGATCGCGAAACGCGAGAGATGGAGCGGCCCGATCGCATTGATCCGGAAGCAGTCGATGATCTCGTCGTCGCCCGAGGCGAGCGTCGAATGGGCGCCGCCCGCGCCGGCGTTGTTCGCGACGAGGTCGATCCGGCCCCACTCTCCGACGGTCGCCTCGACGAGCCGCTGGAGATCCGATTCGACCCGGGCGTCGCACGGGATGGCTCGTGCGGTTCCGCCCGCGGCCCGGATTTCTTCGGCGACCTGCTCGATCTGCGCCGCCGTGCGCGCCGCGCAGACGACCTTCGCGCCCGCGCCGGCCCACATCCGCGCGATCTCGCGACCGATGCCCCGCCCCGCTCCCGTCACGATCGCGACCCTGCCCGAGAAATCGACCTGCATGACGTGCCTCTCTCCGCCTCTCTCCGCCTCTCTCCGCCTCTCTGCGCGTTCCGGGCAGGGCCCGGGGAGGGACTGGGGTCGCTCCGAGCCACCGCCCGGCGGTCGGGCGAGGCCCATGAGCGCCGAGAGCATTAGCATCGATCGGTCGTTGGGGCGGAGCTGCGCGTGATAGGATGCCCTGGATCGACGGAGGATCCCCGATGTCAAGCAATCGATGCATCGTCGCGGCTCCGGTCCGCGGCGCTTTCCGGCTCGCCGTTTTCTCTTTCATCCCGCTCCTCGTTCTCGCCCTGGTCGCGCTGGCACCGGGCGGTCTGCGTGCGGACGAGACCTGTCAGTCGCCCTACCTCCCCAAGGTCGTCGGACAGGAGGACTTCATCTACGTCTGGACGGTCGGCATCGAGGGGCTGGGTGACGGGTTCGACAAGCTCGTGACGGTCGGCGTGAATCCGAAGCGGGCGGACTACGGCAAGGTCATCCATTCGCTCTCGGTCGGCAGCCGCAACGAGGCCCATCATGCGGGCTTCACGGACGATCGCCGCCATCTCTGGGCCGGAGGACTCGACTCGAGCGCGATCTTCGTCTTCGACGTCGCGAGCGACCCCGCCCGGCCGAAGCTCGTGCGAACGATTCGCGATTTCGCGGAGCAGACGGGCTGGGTCGGCCCGCATACGTTCTATCCGATTCCGGGTCGGATGCTGATCTCGGGACTCTCGAACGCGAAGGATCTCGGAGGCCGGACGGGCTATGCGGAGTACAACAACGACGGGACGCTGGTGCGGACCATCCCGATGCCCGACGAGGCGAGCTACGGCTACGACCTGCGCATCAACGCCCATCTGAACCGCATGCTCTCGTCGTCGTTCGCGGGCCACCGCAACTACATGCGAAAGCTCCCCGAGCTGCTCGGAGATCCGGAAGCGATGAAGGCGTTCGGCAATACCATGGTCGTCTGGGACTTCCATGCGAGGCGCCCGCTGCAGATCCTCGAGGTCCCGGGCGCGCCGCTCGAGATCCGCTGGGCGCTCGCGCCCGACGCGGAGTACGCCTTCACGAGCACGGCCCTGACGTCGAAGCTCTGGGGCATCTTCCGCCGGCAGGACGGCAGCTTCGAAGCCGTCGAGATCGGCACGATCGGCGATCCCGCGAAGACGCCGCTGCCCGTCGACATCAGCCTCTCGCGCGACGACAAGACGCTCTTCGTCGACTCGTTCATGGACGGCATGGTGCGCGTCTACGACGTCTCGAACCCGCGCGAGGCGAAGCAGATCTACGAGCGCAAGATCGGCTCGCAGGTCAACATGGTCAGCCAGAGCTGGGACGGCAAGCGGCTCTACTTCACGAGCTCGCTGCTCGCGAACTGGGATGGGACGGGCCATCCCGACGAGCAGTTCCTCAAGGCCTTCGACTGGGACGGCAAGGCGCTGCATCCGAAGTTCGAGATCGATTTCCGCGCGGAGGAGCTCGGACGTCCGCATCACATGCATTTCGGTCAGCTCGGCTTCTGGGGCGCCGCCGCGGTCGGGGGATGAGGCCGGCCGGTCGGGCACGGCTCGCGCTCGTCGGCCCCGTGCTGATGGCGGTGGGCGTGCAGATCGCGCG
>CAZFKD010000079.1:0-8532 GCA_964519695.1 uncultured Spirochaetaceae bacterium | reverse complement strand
CGCCGTTCGCCGCAGCCCACGGCGACTGGGATGGCCGGCAGATCGCGCGGGCCGAGCCCCATGCGCACGGCGCAGAGGATGCGCGGGCGACCGCTCGGCGGGACGCTCCGGGGCATGCTTCCCCGCCTGGTCCGCGCCCGCGCTTCGAGGCGCCCACGCCCGGCAGCTATGCGCTCCCGCCCATCGATCGCGTCGGTGACCACGCGCTGCTGGGCGAGGCCGGAAGGCCGGAGCCGCTGCTCGCGATCGCGCCCGGCGAGCTCGCGCTCGTGTCGTTCGTCTACCTGAGCTGCAACGAGGCCTGCCCGCTTTCGACGGCGCTGCTCCACCAGCTCGACCGCGCCCTCGCGCAGCGGCCGGAGATCGGAGCGCGGGTCGAGCTCGTGACGGTGAGCTTCGATCCCCGCCGTGATCCGCCGCCGGCGATGGCGGCGCTCCGGACGCGCATGGCGCCGAGGGGCCGCTGGCGATTCCTCACCGCCCGCGATGCGGCCGCCTTGCGTCCCGTGTTGTCGGATTTCGGGCAGGACGCCGTCTGGATTCCGGGCGAGGGCGATGCGCCCGACACGTTGCGGCACGTCCTCAAGGTCTTTCTCGTCGATGCGCGCGGGGACATCCGGCAGATCTACTCGACCGGATTCCTCGACGTCCGGCTCGTGCTGGCGGATCTGGAGACGTTGTTGCAGACGAAGCGGTGAGGTTAGGATTCGAGCGCCGGAGCGGCCGCTCCGAGGGCCTCGACTCGAACGACTCCGGAGGACGATCGCGATGAGCACCGACGCCGAGTGTTTCTACGACCCCTACCTCGCCGAGCACCAGGCGAACGCGCATGCGATCTATCGCCGGCTGCGCGACGAGGCGCCGGTCTACCACCATCCGCAGCGCGGCATCTGGGCGATCTCCCGCTTCGAGGACGTCTGGAACGCGACGCTCGACCTCGAGACCCTTTCGACCGAGGGCATCGAGGAGACGCGCACGCTGCTGCCGATGCTCAACTTCATGGACCCGCCGCGCCACGATCGACTGCGCGCGCTCGTCTCCCGCGCGTTCACCCATCGCCGCGTGAACGAGATGGAGGATCGCGTGCGGGGCGTCGCGCGCGAGCTGCTCGATGCGCTGGCCGGCGGGGGAAGCTGCGAGCTCGTGCGGGACTTCGCCGAGCCGCTGCCCGGCCGCATCATCGCCGAGATGATCGGCGTCCCGCCGGAGCGCCGCGAGACGTTCCTCTCCCATACGCGCTGCATGCTGACGACGGATCCCGCCCTCTCGATCACGCAGACGATCGAAGAGCCTTCCAAGCGCATCTACGAGGAGTTCGCGCGGCTGCTCGACGAGCGGCGCCGGAAGCCGGCGCCGGACCTGATGAGCGCGTTGATCGCTGCGGAGATCGACGGCGAGAAGCTCGAGAGCGAGGAGATCCTGGGCTTCTGCTATCAGCTGATCGTCGCGGGCAACGACACGACGACCTCGCTGATCGGCAATGCCGCCGTGCTCTTCGCCCAGCATCCGGACCAGCGCGCGCTGCTCGCGCGCGAGCCCGGCCGGATTCCGAACGCGATCGAAGAGGTGCTCCGCTACGAGCCGCCCGCCCAGGCCCTGCCGCGCCAGACGCGCAAGCCGCTCGAGCTCCACGGCCGCACGATCCCGACCGATCAGCGCGTGCTGCTCGTCTGGGCCGCCGCGAACCTCGACGAGCGCGAGTTCGAGGCGCCCGAGCGCTTCGACGTCGCTCGCAAGGTCGGGCGCCATCTCGCCTTCGGCCACGGCGTCCATTTCTGCCTCGGGGCATCGCTCGCGCGCATGGAGGCGCGGATCGCCTTCGAGGAGCTGCTCGCGCGATATCCCGACTATGCCCTCGCGAGCGAGCCCGGATGGGTCCAGTCGCGCTGGGCGAGGGCCCACGGCGCGATCGGAATCGAGCTCGGGCGCCGCGTCTGAGGGGATTGGCGAGAGGCGGGCGGCGAGGCTTCGTCGGGCGAGGGGCGGCGTCCGCAGCGTGCGGAATCCGGTCGCGGTCTCGCAGATCCGGGAAGCGGGAGCGGGGAGTCTGCGATGGCGATGGGCTGGCGGGAGCGGCGGCGAAGCGGCATGAGGGTCTGGATGGCGACACTGCTCGGGATCGGGATCGGAGTCGGGGCCGCAGCCGGCCGCGCGCAGCCGGGAATTGCGGCCGACGAGGGCATCGTCGTCGAGGGCGAGGGCGCCCGGCTCGAAGCGGCCTATGCCACCTTCGTCGCGGCCGTGCGCGAAGCGGGCGAGATCGTGAAGCGGCATCCGTTCTACCAGGAGCCGGCCAACCGCGCGAGCGGCTATGCGTTCATCTCCGGCATGCTGATCGCGACGCTCGAAGAAGACGTCGTCCAGGATGCGGATCATCCGCTCTTCCGGATCCTCGACTTCCGGATCCGCGAGGGCGGCGACAATCCCGACCAACGTTACCTCTTCAGCCGTGTGCGCGGCGACGCGACCTATCGCATCTGGGGGACGCGCGGCAGCGTCAACGGGCTCGAGCTGCAGGTCTACGCCGGCGAGCCGTGGCGGCGGGGCGGCGGGCGATCGGTCTCGACGCTGGCTTTCGACGACATCGCGTTCGACGAAGAGGGGCGCTTCGAAATCTTTCTCTCACCGGAGAAGCGCAACGGCAACTGGCTCGCGAACGCGTCGGACGCGACCGAGCTGATCGTGCGCCAGGTCTTCAGCGACTGGAAGAACGAGCGGCCCGGCGAGATCCATATCGATCGCGTCGGGTTCGAGGGCAAGCCGCGGCCGACGACGACCCAGGCCGCGATGGCCGAGCGCTACGAGCGGGCCGCCCGGGATCTCGTGCGAACGGTCGCGACCTGGCCGGATTTCGTGCTCGAGCGCTACATGCAGGATCGGCCGGCGAACGTCCTGTCGGCGCCCGAAGATCCCGCCTCGGTCGGCGGCGTCGCAGGACGTTTCATGAGCAACGGCCATTTCGAGCTCGCGCCCGACGAGGCGCTCGTCGTCACGATCTGGCCGATCGGGGCGCGCTATCAGGGCATCCAGCTGACGGATCCCTGGTTCTCCTCCCTCGAGTACGCGAATCGCGTGACGAGCCTCTCGGCCGACCAGGCGCGGGCGAGTGCCGACGGCGCCTATCGTTTCGTCGTCTCGGCCCGGGATCCGGGGGTGCAGAACTGGCTCGACACGACGGGGCTGCCCCGCGGCTCGATCCTGATCCGCTTCGACGGCAGCCCGCTCGAGACGTTTCCGCCCGAGAAGGTGCCCGTCGCGCAGAAGGTCCGCTTCGCGGCGCTGGCCGAGACGCTGCCCGCCGATACGCCGTCGTTCGACGCGAAGATGCGTGAGGCGCAGATCGCCGAGCGTCGACGCGCGGTGCAGGTCCGGTTCGGGAAATGACGCAGCCCGCGCCATGTTCGACTTCGACCCCTACGCCGAAGCCTTCCTCGACGATCCGCTGCCGATCTACGCCCGCCTGCGGGAGGAGAGTCCGGTCCACTACTCGGAGCGGTACGGCGCGACCTTCCTCGCCCGCTTCGAAGACGTCTGGGCGGCGACCCAGAGCCGCAAGCTCTCGGTCGCCGGCGGCATCACGCCCTCGCAGCTCCTGCTCGGGGCGCCCGCGAATCCGGCCATGCCGAGCCAGATGGATCCGCCGCGGCATGGCGCCGTGCGCGCGGTCCTGTCGCCGCATTTCCGGGCGGGCGCGTTGTCGAAGCTCGAGGGCGAGCTCCGGGCGCTCGCGCGCGACCGGATCGATGCGGCGCTGCCGGGCGGGCAGCTCGATGTCGCAGCCGATCTCGGCGCACCGATCTCCGCCCACATGGCCTGCCGGATCGTCGGCTTCCCGCTCGAACATGCGCCCGCGCTCTCGCAGCGCGTGAACGCGTTCTTCCATCGCCGGGCCGGCCATCGCGGCGAGACGGAGAAGGCGGCTGAGGCGGCGACGGTGCTGTTTCGCTGGGTCGGCGAGTTCGTCGCCGCGCTGCGCGCCGATCCGGCGGGCGCGACGGGGCTCTCCGCGGATCTGCTCGCTGCTCGCATCGAGGGCCGCCCGCTCGACGACGAAGCGCTCGTGAACACGATCGTGAATCTCCTGATCGCCGCCACCGACACGTTTCCGAAGGCCCTCGCCGCGACCGTCGATCGCCTCGCGGAGGCGCCGGAAGCGCGGCGCGCCGTGGTCCGCGATCCGGCGCTTCTGCCCGCCGCATTCCAGGAGGCGGTCCGGCTCGATACGCCGACCCAGTTCCAGGGGCGGACCGTTCTCGAGCCCTTCGAGATCGGCGGCCGCACCCTCGCGAAGGGCGCGCGCGTCTGCTTTCTCTTCGCCTCGGCGAACCGCGATCCGCGCGAGTTCGATGCGCCCGACCGGTTCGATCTCGACCGGCGCCCGCCGCGGACGCTCGCCTTCGGCAACGGCCTCCATCACTGTCTCGGACGGCCGCTCGCGATGCTCGAGGCGAGGGTTGCGCTCGAGGAGCTCTTTGCCCGAATTCCGGAGCCCGAGCCGCTGCGCTCCGATGCGCGCTTCGCCCGCACCGAATACGTGCGCGGCTGGCTGCGCTATCCGATCGCGTTCGCGCCGCCCCGAGGCGTTCCGACGATCGACAGGGGGAGGTTCTGATGGAGAAATCGGTCGTGCAGCGTTCGATCACGGGGGCGGCGACGATGTGCCTGATCGAGGCCGCCCGGGCCCGCGCGCGAAGCGAGGGACAGTCGGTCGTCGTGGCGATCGTCGACACGAGCGGATCGCTCGTCGGGTTCGTCGCCGAGCAGGGGGCGCCGCGCATCTCGCATGCGGTCGCGCGGGACAAGGCCTTCACGGCTGCGATGACGGGGATGTCGAGTCAGGCCTGGAAGGAGCTGATGGACACGATGCCCGCCCACGAGCGAGAGATCGCGGTCCGCGCCGAGGGTCATGTCGGCACCGAGGGCGGCTATCCGATCTTCGACGCGGGCGAGCGGATCGGCGGGATCGGCGTGTCGGGCGCTGCGACCGGGGAGCTCGACGCGATCATCGCCCGGGCGGCGATCGCCGCGCTCGACGCGGAGCGCTGATTTCCGACGCCTTCCGGCCCGCGAAGGCGCGGCGGCGGCCTAATCCGTTCGCTCGGCGCCGTCGACCGCCGGCGAGGCGAACACCGCATGGACGCCCCCATCGACCGGCAGGGTCACCCCGTTGACGAAGCTCGCCTCGTCCGAAGCGAGGAAGACGGCGGCGTTCGCGATGTCTTCGGGCGTTCCGAGGCGGCCGACCGGGACCTGCGCCTCGAAGCGCCGGAGCCCGTCGCGCACGGTTGCGAGCCAGCCGAGGAAGCCCGGCGTCGCCATCGGGCCGGGGGAGATCGCGTTGGCGCGGATGCCATGGCGCCCGTAGTCGGCGGCGATGCTGCGGGCCAGCGAGATCACGCCCGCCTTCGCCATGCCGTAGACCGCGAGATGGCGGACGGCCCGGAGGCCCGCACCCGAGGTCGTCATCAGGATGACGCCCCCCCGCTGCGCCATCATGACGCGCAGCGCCGACTGCGTTCCGTAGAAGACCGAGTCGAGATTCAGCGCGATGAGTCGGCGATACTCGGCGAGGGAGACCTTCTCCGTCGGCTCGGGGATCGCGCCGCCGGCATTGGCGAAGAAGACGTCGAGCCGGCCGAGATCGCGGACCGTCCGAGCGACGAGCGCGTCCATCGCCTCCGGATGCGTCACGTCGGCGACATGAGCGACGGCCTCGCCGCCGCTCTGCGCGATCGCTTCGACCGTCTCCGCAGCAGCGCCTGGATCGATGTCGTTGACGACGACGCGGGCGCCCTGCGCCGCGAACAGGCGCGCGCTCGCTGCGCCGATGCCGCTGCCCGCTCCGGTGATGATGCTGATGCGTCCCGCCAGTCGATTGCCCATGGCCGCATCCTATCACGCCGCGCGACGAAGGGGCGCGGGGCAACGAGGGACGGGCGAAGCGTCGCGTGAGTCGCCCGGCGCTTTGTGCCAGACTCGCGGGCTCGATCGCAGCGGACTCAGTCCAGAACCGGAGGCGCGCAGCATGACCCTACTCGGAACGAATCTCCCCGAGCATCTGATCGGAACGGATCAGGGCGCCCTCGTCGAATTCCTCTCCGGCCTCGAGCAGCTCGGTTACGGCTACGTGACGATCGGCGACCACGTCCTCGGCGCCGATACGAGCGTTCGCCCGGATTGGAAGCCGTTCCACGGCCATCCGCCGCTCTACGACCACCACATGGTCTGGCACGAGCCGCTCGTCCTCTTCGGCTATCTCGCCGCGCTGACGAAGACCCTCGAGCTCTGCACCGGCATCCTGATCAGCCCCCAGCGCCAGACGGCCCTGCTCGCGAAGCAGGCGGCGGAGGCCGACGTGCTCTCGGGCGGCCGCATCCGCTTCGTGATGGCCGCCGGCTGGAACGACGTCGAATACGAGGCGCTGAACGTCGACTTCAAGAAGCGCGGCAAGATCATGGAAGAGCAGTTCGTGTTGATGCGCGAGCTCTGGAGCAAGGAGGTCGTGACCTATCACGGCCACCACCATACGGTGACCGCCGCGGGCATCAATCCGCTCCCGACCCGGCGGCGGATCCCGCTCTGGGTCGGGGGGCAGTCGCCGGTGGTCCTGCGGCGATGTGGCCGCCTCGGCGATGGCTGGTTCCCCTACTACCCGTGGTTCAGCGAGAGCCAGGTCCGCGCGGACCGGGGGGTGATCGAAGCCGCCGCAAGGGCGACCGGGCGCGATCCGGCCGAGATCGGCATCGAGGGCGCGATCTACTTCGAGGATCCGCGCTTCCCGATGCCGAAAGACGGAAGAAAGCCGCCGCACTCCCTCGAGGAGTGCGTCGAGTATGCGCATTGGTGGAAGGCCTTCGGCGCCGATCGCTTCTGGGTCACCGCACCCTGGGCCGACCTCGGTCCCGAGGAGACCGGGGTCCGCGAAGAGGGGCGGGCGTGGAGCGGGGTCGAGCTCCGGCTGCGGGAGCTCGAACGGTTCAAGCAGGCCGTGGGTGACGCTTTCTGAGTTGCGGAGAAGCGCTCTCGCTGCGCCGGGGCCGGGTCGGCGGGTAATGCGACGATTTCGGGCCTGAACAGATCGCCTTCGTCGATGCGGTCGTCGCCCGCCTCGATCCGTTCTACGGCTACGGACCGGCGACCCCGGTCAGCGCGGATCCGGCGCGGCGTCCCGCCAACTGAGCTCTTCACGGCGGGCGACGATGCGCCATCCGTCGCGTGTCCGCTCGAGGCGATCGGCGTAGAAGAGCCCGGTCGTCGTGAGCCGGCGGACGCCGTCCTGCTCGAACGTGACGTAACAGACGACCGGCACGTGCGTCGTCGCGACGTCGCCCGAGAGCGCGAGGCGAAGCCCGCCCGCGATCCTCTGCGCCTGCGGCATCGCGGGGCGCAGCGAAGCCAGCCAGCGCCGATAGGCCGGGTAGCGCTCGATGGGGCGGCCGAAATCCGAGAGATCGATCTCGGCGTCCGCCGCGAACGTTGTATCGTAGGCGGCGAAATCCCAGGCCTCGGCGGCGGCGAGCTGCCGGTCGTAGAGGTCCTCGATCGCGAAGCGATCGTTGATCTCGTCGAGGGAGTAGCGGCGGTCCATGGCGTCCTCGTGCGGTTCGTGAGCGACGCGCGCAGCATCGGCTTCGAGGAACTCCCATAGCATGCGCGAAGAGATGCCGGAACCGATCGCGCGCTGGATCGAATTCGAGACGGGCGGGCGCCTCGTCGCTGCGAAGCGCGCGGGCGAGGGCGCGAGTCGCCGGGCCTGGGCCGTCGATCTGGCGGGAGCGCAGGGGCCCGAGGCGCTCTTCTGTCTCTGCGACGCGACGCCGGCGGGCGGCGGCTCGCTGCGCGATGCCGCGGTCCTGCGGGCGCTCGCGCCGACCGCGATTCCGGTGCCGGCGGTCCGTGCGGCGAGTGCCGAGCTCGGGGCGATCCTGCTGGAGCGGGTGCCGGGTCGCAGTGAGCTTCCGCCCGCCGACGCCGACGCCGACGCGGATCCGGAGCGCGAGCGCGTCGCCCGGGATCTGATGCGCCTCTCGGCGGTGCTCCATCGACTCGACCCGAAGGCGCTCCCGATCGCCCATCTCGGCGCGCCCGGAGAGCCCCGAAGCCACGCCATCGACCAGCTCGCCCGCCTGGACGCCCTACTCGCGACGCTCGGGAACGACGCGCTCGAGCTGCAGCGATTCGCCGCGGCAGCGCTGCGCCGCCGTCCTCCGACGGCCGTGCGCACGAGCCTCGTCCACAGCGACATGGGTCCCGGAAACTTCCTGTACGAGCACGGCGTCGTCACGGCGATCCTCGACTGGGAGGTCGCCCATTGGGGCGATCCGATGGAGGATCTCGCCGCGATTGCCGTACGCGACATCGCGACGCCGATCGGTCCGCTGCCTGTTCGCTATGCGGAGTACGCGGCCGCCGGCGGCCCGCGGATCGACCTCGCCGCGATCGCCTGGTATCGCGTCTTCATTCTGGCGCGCAATACGACCTTGATCGCCCTCGGGCTCCGGCATCCGCTCGCCCCGGCCGATCGCGAACCGC
>CAZFKD010000078.1:8039-12044 GCA_964519695.1 uncultured Spirochaetaceae bacterium | reverse complement strand
GCACGATCTTCGCCGGCATCAAGGCGGCCTACGACCCGGAGACTCTGGTCGGGCGCCTCACGGTCGTCGTCGCCAATCTCGCGCCGCGCAAGATGAAGTTCGGCGTCAGCGAGGGGATGGTGCTGGCGGCGGGCGCGGGCGGCAGCGATCTGTTCATCCTGGGGCCGGACTCGGGGGCGAAGCCGGGGCAGCGGATCCGATGAAACGGGAGTCGACATGAAGATCGGAATGACCCTTCCCCTGATGGAGCCGCACATCGACGGCGACGGGCTGGGGCGCTGGGCCCGCGCGATCGAGGCGGGGCCGTTCTCCTCGCTCTGCTTCGGTGAGCGGATGGCGTTCGACAATCCCGAGGTGATCGCGCTCGCGGGGGCGTGCGCGGCATGGACCTCGCGCGTGCGGCTCGTGACGACGGTGATCGTCGCGCAGCTCCACGATCCGGTCCTGCTCGCGAAGAGCCTCGCGACGGTCGACCAGCTCTCGCGCGGTCGCCTCACGGTCGGGCTCGGTGTCGGCGGGCGCGTCGAGGACTACGTCGCCGCCGGCGTCGATCCGAAGTCGCGCACCCATCGCGACCTCGCGCGGCGCGTCGACGTCATGAAGCGGGTCTGGGCCGGCGAGAAGGTCGTCGACACGATCCGGCCCGTCGGGCCGCCGCCGGTCCAGCAGGGCGGGCCCGAGCTGCTGATCGGTGCACAGGGACCCAACGCCGTCCGGATGGCGGCGCCCTGGGCCGACGGCATCGCGGGCTTCAGCTTCGACCTCGATCTGAAGGAAGCCGGGCGAAGCTTCGACGAAGTCCGCAGCGTCTGGCGCGAAGTCGGACGTCCGGCGCCGCGCATCACGACCGCCTTCTGGTTCGCCCTCGGCGAAAAGCCCGGAAGCGATGCGGGCGCCCGCGCCCAGGTCGCGCGCCATCTGCGCCACTACTTCAACTGGATCGAGCCGCAGGCCCTCGAAGCCATGCTGCCCATCACGGGATTCGCCGGGACGGAGGACGCGCTCTTCGGGGTGCTCGGGCGCTTCGCGGATCTCGGGGTCGACGAGGTCCAGCTGATTCCGACGAGCGACGATCTCGCGCAGCTCGAGCGGGTCGCGCAGCGGATCGGCTGAACGGTCGAACGGGCTCGCTCCGCAAACGGGCGACGAGCCGGTCGGGGAGGTGCCATGGGAATCCGGAGCCGGTTCGATCTCCAGCTCGCCGTTTTCGCAGCGGCCGTCCTGCTCGGCTGCGGCGCCCCCGAGGCCGGCTTCCGCGAGGGCTCGCCCCGCGACGCGCTCCCCGATCATATCCGCCCGCTCTCGGACCTCGGGGCCGTCGCGCGGCCCGCATGGTCGGCCGACGGAACGCGCTTTCTGTATCTCGATGCGCTCGTCGGCGACGTCTTCGAGTACGAGGTCGCCTCCCGGACCTCGCGTCCGCTGACGCGCCACTTTCCCCATCACGGCTTCACCCGCGCCTACTATCTCGCGAACGGCGACTACCTGCTCTGCGGTCCGGCGAGCGTCGACCCCGCCGATCCCGAACGCGGTCGCTGGCGAGCCGATTTCTGGCTGCTCGACGGGTCGCTCGACCGCCCGGCGCGCGCGTTCGGCGAGCGCTGCTTCGAGGGCCCTGCGGTCGCGCGCCGGTCGATGCGGATCGCGTGGGTCCGGACCGACGTCCCCGATCGAATCCTGCGCGCGCGCTCCGAGCTCTGGACGGGCATCGTCGATCCGACGGGCGACGTCCCGCGCATCGTCGACGCGCGCAAGCTCGCCGATCGCGGCGATTTCTTCCTCGGTCTCGCGATGCTCGAGCCGCAGGACTTCCGGCCGCCGGACGAGCGCGAGCTGCTCTTCACGGCCTACGCGCATCGCGGGGGCGAGGCGATGGGCATCGACCTCGAGACCGGCGAGATCGTGAACTACTCGCAGAGCCCCTGGTACGAGGAGATGGAGGGGGTCACGCCGGACGGCCGCTTCGCCCTGGTCGAGCGCGAGTTCACGCTCCGCCTGCGGCCGTCGGGCGCGATCGATCTCTGGCTGCTCCGCCTCGACGGCAGCGGGGAATTCACGCGCATGACGAATTTCAGCGAGTTCCGCGGCTTCGGCGCCAACAACCCCGTCGTGCATCCCGACTGCCGGACGATGCTGCACGCCCTGCGCGAGACCGGCGGCGAGGAGGGGAACAGCGCCGGCCTCTTCGTCTACGACCTGGCCAACTCGCCGTTCACGCCGCCGGATCTCTGCGCGCCGCCCTTCGCCGCGCCGAGGGCGCCCGAGGCGGCCGCGACTGCCGCGACTGCCGCGACGGCGAGGCCGCCGATCGCCGGCGAGATCCGCTAATCCTCTCGGGCCGGTCCGGCGGGACCGGCAGGCCCGGCGGGCGGCCCCGACGGTCCGATCCCTCTCCTTTCTTCATCCGTGCGAGCGAGGCCTGCGATGCTGACGAAATTCGACGACTACCCGATCCACCAGACGAGCGAGCCGATCGCCGTCGTCGCGACGACCGACCGCCACGCCTATGACCGCTACTGGTTCAACGGCTATCAGGACGATGGCGAGTTCTATTTCGGCATCGGCTGCGCGGTGTACCCGAATCTCGGGATCGTCGACTGCGGTCTCTCGATCGTCCACGAGGGGCGGCAGTATGCGTTCCACGGCTCGCGCCGGGCAGGGCCCGAGCGCAGCGAGGTCCAGGTCGGTCCCTTCACGCTCGAGATCCTCGAGCCGATGAAGAGCCTGCGGGTCACCCTCGACGACAACGAGACCGGCATCTCGGCGAGCCTGCTCTGGATCCCGCGCACCGCGAACTTCGCCGAGGGCCATCAGCGCTCCGTCCGCAATCCCCACGCCGGCTCCTACACGCACATGGAGGCGACGCGCTTCAACCAATTCGGCCGCTGGCAGGGCGAGATCCGCTATCCGGGCGGCGGCGTCCGGGTCGATCCCGCGCGCGTGCTCGGGACGAAGGACCGCTCCTGGGGCATCCGGCCCGTCGGCGATCCTGCGCCGCCCGGCGCGCCGCCGACGAAGCTGCCCCAGGTCTTCTTTCTCTGGGCGCCGCTGCATTTCGAGACGCGCTGCACGCACGCGGGCATCTTCGAGAACGAGCACGGCATCCAGTGGCACTGGGACGGCATGCTCATGCCGGCCTACGCCGATCCCAAGGCGCTTCCGGGCGTCGAGGATCCGCGCATGGAGCCGCTCGCCGCCGTCGACCATCGACTCGAGTTCGTGCCGGGAACGCGCCGCGCGCGCCATGCCGTCATCGGGCTCGTCGATCTCGAAGGGCGCCGGACGGAGATCGATCTCGAGCCGCTGCTGCTCTACCGCATGAAGGGCATCGGCTATTCGCATCCCGAATGGGGCCATGGCAAATGTAAGGGCGAGCTCGCGATTGGCGGCGAGTCCTGGAAGATCGAGGGAGCGGACGAGAAGGATCTCTCGAACCAGCACATCCAGCAGGTCGTGCGCGCGAAGGCGACCGGGCCGCACGGCGCCGAGCAGGGCGTCGGCGTCCTCGAGCAGATCCATCTCGGGCCGCACAAGCGCTACGGCTTCACGGACTTCATGGGACCGGCTTCCGGTCAATAGAGCTCGCGGACGAAGATGAGCGCGTCGCGGCCCTCGTAGACGCCGAAGGTCGCGCGCGCCTCGGGATCGTCGTCGAGCAGCCCGTCCTGGTTGCCGTCGGTCGGCCAGTCGGAGCGGAGCCAGGGCAGGTTCGCTCCGCTCGCGCCGAGGTCGACACGAACGGCGATCTCGCCCGGGGCGCGCGGTGCCGAGAAGACGAGGCCGGCGTCGCCCGCGAACAGCGGCACGTTCGCGAGCGTCGGCGTCGCGGGCAGCGCCGCCGGCGACGGTGCGAGCACGAGGGCGGAGGCGGAGATCGCGCTGCAGCTGTCGGTGTCGTCGTCGGCGTAGGCGGTGCCGTCGAAGCGCTGGGTCCGCAGCCGCATCGCGAGCGGCGTGAGCTCGGAGCCGAAGGCGTTGTCGAGGCGCAGGCGGCCGAGCTGGAAG
>CAZFKD010000078.1:6659-8029 GCA_964519695.1 uncultured Spirochaetaceae bacterium | reverse complement strand
AGCGCTTCGAGACGTCGAAGGGGATGCCCGTCCCGGCTGCGGTTGCGCCGACGCGGACCGGGTTCTCGAGGGGGGCGGTATCGTCCGCATCGAGGACGTCGAGCGAGAGCTCGAGCTCCGCGTCGAAGGGGGCGAGGGGCGCTCCGCGCACGAGCGCGAGGCCCGTCCCCGTCGAGAATCGAAGCGTCGCGCTGCCGTCCTCGTTCGACGTGATGAGGGGGTCGACGCCGGGATCGGGCAGCCCCGTCTCGTCGACGTTCAGCCCGGCCGCGCGGTAGCTTCGCCCGGACAGCGTCGCGTTGGAGAGTCGGAGCCATTTGCCCGCGTAGTTCGCGGTCGTCTCGCCGGCGCGGTTCACGGCGGTGACGAGCAGCTCGGTCTCGAAGCCCGCCGCATAACCGAAGGGCTGGCCGACCCAGGTGAACGCACCGACGGGACAGGCCGTCGCGAAGCGCGGCGCGTTCGCGGCGACCGTGAAATGATGGGGCGCGAAGCGGCCGACGATCTCGGACTCGCTGCCGACGATGGGGCCCGCGCCCAGGAAGTCGTCGTCGGCGACGCTCGCGCGCAGGCGGATCGCGCCGACCTCGTCGAACGCGAAGGCCTTGCCGACGAAGCGGCCGGCGGGCTGCTCGGGCGAGAAGCCCGTCGCGTTTTCGATGACGCCTTCGTCGGTGGTTCCGTTGCGTCCGCCCTCGGGCGCGACGAGCCTTGTCGAGTCGAGCCGCAGGCCCTCTGGCGTCGATTCACGGCCGAAGCTGGGGGTTGGATCGCCTTCCGCGTCGACGACCTCGACGGCGACGTAAAAGGGGTCGCCGGCGCGGGTGAAGCGCTTTCCGTCCGGGACCGCGCCTCCGGGGTTGGCATCGCCGTTCGCATCGAGGATCTCGGCGATCCGGAGATCGGCGGGGAGCGAGACGAACGCGCCCGTCGCGCCGCGGACCTCGGGCGACGCGGCGGCATCCACGACCCCGAGCGAGAGGCGGCCCGTGTCCTTGTACTGGACCGAGACGACGGCGCGGCCCCTCGCGAATCGCACGATCTGCTTCGAGGCCGTCGCTTCGCTCCGCGCGATCGGTTGTTTGTCGACGAGCGGTACGCGGGGCGGCGCGCTCGGATCGACGGCGTCCATCCAGAAGAGGAGCACCTTGTCGCCGTCGTAGGCGTCGATGACGCCGCAGGAGACGCCGCCCGAACTGCCGCCGAGGGCGGTGAGATGGAGCGGGAACCAGCGGCCGGCGGTCGTCGTCCGCAGCGGATCGTCGATGAGGGCGGGCGCGGGGCTCGGAATCGGATTCGCGGTCAAGACCAGGCTCGCAGGCGCGAAGTGGAGCAGTCCTTCGCTGTCGTCGTCGCGGCCGGCGGCGTCG
>CAZFKD010000078.1:4462-6649 GCA_964519695.1 uncultured Spirochaetaceae bacterium | reverse complement strand
AGAACATTCAAGAGCTCGCCGCCGCCGTCGAGCAGACCGCTGCCTCCATCGAGGAGATGATCTACTCCATCAAAGAGGTCGCCAAGAACATCGAGGACCTCTCGCTGGCCGCCGAGCAGACGTCGACGTCGATGGGCGAAGGGCCCGTCGAATAGGTGAGGGCGAAGACGGCTTCGCCCCGATCGGCGGGATCGAAGGCATAGCGCGCGAGGCCGTCGTTGGCGGTCCCATCGGCGAAGCGGCCCTGGCCGCGGACGAGCGACCAGCTGCCGGTTCGCGTCTGCGTGTCGAGGACGATCGTGCCGCCGTAGGTCGTGACCGTGTTCCCGAGCGGATCGAGGACGCGGACGCCGATGGACTCGGGCTGGCAATGGGCGGCGCTGCCGTCGTGTGTGAGAACGAAATGCACCGAGGTCGCGGCGCAGTCGTGGCTCTCCTTCATGACGGCGGCGATCCGGTTCGCATCGAGCGCGGCGGCGTAGACGCGGGCTTCGTCGAGGTAGCCCAGGAAGGAGGCGCTGCGGGTTTGCGGGACGTTGCCGATCCCGAACTCCCCATCGTTCCGGACGAGCGTCGTCTCCGCGAAGGTGACCGACGCGACGATCTGCGCATTCTGGAAGAGGACGAGGCTCTGGCCGTCGAAGCGCAGCGCGACGTGGGACCAGGTCTTCAGGGGGGGCAGGGGCGCCTTGATCGCGTAGGTGCCCGCGCGCGTCACGGCGCGGCCGATCAGCGCGTCGTCCCAGGCGAACAGGCCCATCTGGGAGCGGCTGGCGTTCGAGGCGTCCGTGTTCGTTCCGATGACGTGGCGGACACCGGACGCGGTATGGGGCTGCATCCAGGCCGTGTAGGTCGCCGCGCTCGTCAGGTCGATGCCGGAGCCGGCCGCGAGGAACACGCCGTCGCCCTCGCCGTCGAAGCTTCCGTGTCGGCAGGTCCCGGGATCACCGCCGAGGGCCGGGTCGAGAAAGGCGGTCGTGGCATCGCCCGCGGCGGTCGCATGGATCGCGCCCCCGGAGCTGTCTTCGACTTCGTTCCGGGCGCCCGACCAGCGCGCTTCGTCGAAGCGCCAGTCGGCGACGGGGGACTCGCTCGAGAGGCAGACGCTGTCGACATGCCAGAAATCCCAGCCCGGACCGCTGCCGCCCGTCATGCCGAAGCGGATGCGGAAGCCCGGATGGCGGGCGGCGCCGCTGAGGCTGAAGCTCGGCTGCAGAATCTCGCCGGGGAGGCCATCGCCGGCCCAGGTCCCGAGCCGGGTCCAGCGGCCCTCGGCGTTGAGGTAGTCGACGTAGAAGTCTTCGCCGCGATCCGGATTTTCGCTGAAGGCGTCGGAGCCGCGCCGGAGCCAGAACGCGAGCGTCGCGTCGCGGACGCGGCCGAGATCGACGACCTCGGACAGGACCGTGACGGTGCCGCCGTTCAAGGTGAGGGCCTGGGTGGGCGTATTGGCCGTCTGGCCCGAGGTTCGGGCCAGGCCGGGTCCGGTCGCGACGGTCCAGCCGGTGAGCCCGCCGCTGAACTCTTCACAGCGGCCCAGCGCCAGCCCGGTCGACGGGGTGGCCTCGCTGACGACGACGTCGTCGACATGCCAGTAGTCCCAGCCGATGCCGCTGTTCGCGGGCGGGCCGCCGCTGCCGCGGAGCAGGCGGATGCGGAGGCGGAAGCCGGCGTGGAGCGCGGCGCCGCCGAGGGTCTGATCGAGCGAGAGGATCGCGCCCGGGGAGCCGGAGCCGGGCCAGCTGCCGAGCGAGCGCCAGGCGCCGGTCGCGTCGAGATAGTCGATGACGAGGTCCTCGCCGGGGTCGGGATTCTCGCTGAAGCGATCGGAGCCGCGGCGGATCCAGGCCTGGACCCGCAGCGCGGGCACGCGGGTGTCGACGGCGATCGAGGTCGTCGCGACGGTCGAGCCGCGCACATAGAGGGAGCGCGAGCTCGACGAAGCCGTCATCGAATTGATGCCCGAGAGATTCGCGCTGGTCGTCGTCCACTGGCCGAAGCCGGATTCGAAGCGGTCGGAGAAGAGCACGTCGCCCGGTGCGGCGAGCGCGGGCGACGTCGCGCCGACGAGCGCGAGCGCGAAGGCGAGGACGAGCGCGGGCAGCCCGAGCGCGACGCGGCAGCGGGCGGCGCCGGGCCGGCGTTCGCGGAGGCCGGCCGGGGCGTCGGCGACGTGCCGGTCGACCC
>CAZFKD010000078.1:890-4452 GCA_964519695.1 uncultured Spirochaetaceae bacterium | reverse complement strand
TCTCGCGGTCGTGCGCGCGCGTCGGCGCAGCCTCTCGCCGTTTCGACCCCGAAAGACACCGACTTGAAGCAGCGGTGGCTCCGGCGCCTCGGATCCGACCCCGTCGTCCCGCGCGCGGCTGCGGATCGATCCGGGTCGGATCGATCGCCCGAGGAAGGCATCGGGTTTTTCATGGAGCAGGGCGCTTGGGCGGGCCGCGGCTCGGCTCTAGACTCGGTCTTCGGAGCGCGCTGCGGCGCGCGCGACACGGCGCGCAGGCAACCCCGACGAGGTATTCCGATGGCCCAGATCTCGATGAAGCGAACGCATGCCCTCGGCGCCGAGCAGGCTCGGGGGCAGATCGAGCAGCTCGCCGACCGCATGGCCGAGCGGCTCGGCGGGGTCTGGCATTGGCAGGGCGAGCGCGCGGTCTGCGAGGCGCGCGGCGCGCGCGCCTGCGTCTTCTACGACGCGAAGACGGTCTCGATCGAGGTGGATCTCCCTTTCGTGATGCGGCCGATGCGCGGGCTGCTCGAGGCGAAGCTGGAGGAGTATTTCCAGCGCTATTTCACCTGAACGAGTCCGCGCCCCGCCGCTTCAGACGTACTTCGCATAACGCCCTTCGCCGCGCGCGAAGACGACGAAGCCCGCGACCAGCGCGGCGACCGCGAAGACGGCGACGGTCCCGAGGTCGTCGCCGCGCGGCGCCTCGCGCCAGATCATCACGCTGCGGAAGGCGCCGAGCAGGCCGGCGACCGGATTCAGCATGTAGTAGTCGAGCAGACCGGGCGGGACGATGCCCGTCTGGCCGTGCTCGCTGCGGGCGAAATAGAAGATCGGCGACAGCAGGACCCAGAGCCGCAGCCCCGCGCCGACGACGTTCGCCGTATCGCCGAAGAAGAGCCCGAGCCGCGCGACGAGAAAGCTGATGCCGAGCGTCGCCGCGAAGGCCAGCGCGAGCAGCCCCGGCAGCCAGAGCAGCTGGCCGGAGAAGCGCAGCCCGAGCAGCGCGGCCGCGGCCGCGACGACGACGAGCCCCCAGAGCAGGTCGTAGAGTCGCGCGAGGCAGATCGAGATCGGGATCACCGCCTTCGGAAAATCCGCCGCCAGCACCAGCCCGCGCTGGCCGCGCAGGCAGGTCGTCGCCTGGCCGATCGATTCCGAGACGAAGCGCCAGACGACGATGCCGAGAAAGAGATGGAGCACGAAGGTCCGCGGCGAGCTCCCGGCCTGTCGGAACCCGATCCCGAAGACCAGGTAGTAGACGGCGAGGCTGGCGAGCGGATCGAGCAGGCTCCAGAGATGGCCGAGCAGCTTGTCGCGATGGCCGGCGGAGAGCTGGGACCGGGTCAGCGCCCGGATCGTCTCGCCCCGGGCGAGCACGCGCTTCAGCACGCTCCACGCGCTCGGCACGGCGCGGGCGGGGGGCGGCGCGGAGAGCGCGGGCGGCGCGGGGAGGCGGATCGGGGGCGCGTCGGGCATGGCGTCCCGCGCAGTCTATGAGATCGGCCGTGCGCTCGAAACCGCTGGGCGCCGCGCGCTTCCGCTCCCGGATCCTGCGCGCGGCCGTCCACGGGTCGTCTCGGGAGCGCCGTGCCGATCGGCTCGGGAGTCCCGGGCCGGCTTCGTTACCCTGCCGCCGCCATGAACCATCCGACTGCCGCAGGGGAGCCCGCCGATCCGCCGCGCGCTGCGTCCGAGCGCCTGCTGATCGAGGCCGAGCGGATCGGCGTTCGCTACGTCGTGCGGCATCAGCGCGCGAACGCGACGCTCCGCGCGGCGCTCGTCGAGACCTTCGATCCGCGCCGCTGGCGGGCCGCCGTGCAGGAGCGCCGCGGCCAGGGACACTGGGCCCTGCGCGACGTCTCGCTCCGGCTCGGCTGCGGCGAGGTCGTCGGCGTCGTCGGCCGCAATGGCGCCGGCAAGACGACGCTGCTCCAGACGCTCGCGGGTGTCTTCCTGCCCGACGAAGGCCGCCTGGTCCGTCGCGGCAGCGTCTCGTGTCTCCTGTCGCTGGGCGCCGGCTTCAACGGCCATCTCTCCGGGCGCGAGAACGTCTTCTTGAACGGTGCCGTGCTCGGGATCGCCCGGGCGCGCATCGCCGAGAAGATCGACGAGGTGATCGCGTTCAGCGATCTCGCGGATTTCATCGACGCGCCGGTGCGGACCTATTCAGCGGGCATGCGCGCGCGGCTCGGGTTCTCGGTCGCGCTGCTCGTCGATCCGGAGGTCGTGATCCTCGACGAGATCCTGCGGGTCGGGGATGCCGCCTTCCGCGAGAAGGCGGGCTCGATACTCGACCGCTTCCGGGCGGGCGGCAAGGCGATCGTCCTCGCGAGCCACAGCATGGAGATCGTCCGGAGCCATTGTGACCGGGTCCTCTGGCTCGATCGGGGCCGGATCTGCGCCGAGGGCCCGCCCGAGGAGATCATCTCGGCGTACATCGCGAATGCCCGTCACGAGCAGGATCGCCTCGGGGCCGCCGGGTGATCCGGTGGACTTCTCGCCCATCCCGCCCGTCGCCTCCTTCGCGCGGGCGATCGCGGGGGGCGGATGGCCGGGGCCGGGCCGGGCGACTCGAAGGTGGAGCGATCGGATCGTTGGGATATCGTTGCCCCTCCTCGTCCAGCGGGGCGATCGGTTTCACGGATCGGGAGATCGATGGGGCAGCGGGCAGCGTATGGGGCGGGCATCGTCCATTTCGGTAGCGATCCAGGGCTCGCTGCGTGTCTTGCCTCGCTCCGGGACCAGGCCGAGCCGCCGGCCGCCGTCGTCGTGATCGACCACGATCCGCCGGATCCCGCCGATGGGAGCCGGGCTGCGCTGAAGGCCGCCCATCCCGAGGTCGAATGGATCCACGTGCCGAACGGCGGCTATGCGGGCGGGGCGAATCGCGCCGTCGCCCATCTCCTCTCGCGGGCGCCCGAGGCCGAATTCGTCCTCCTCCTGAATCCCGACGTCGCGCTCGAGCCGACCTTCGCATCGACGCTCCTCGCCGCGCTGGGGCGCCGTCCCGATGCCGCGCTGGCCTCGGGCAAGCTGCTGCGCCCGGGCGGCGAGCGGATCGACAGCGCCGGCATCGAACGGCGACGCAGCCGGCGCTATCGCGACCGCGGCAGCGAGGCGCCCGACGACGGACGCTACGACCGCGCGGAGTCGGTCTTCGCGCTCTCCGGGGCGGCGCTCTGCCTGCGGCGGTCGGCGATCGCGAGCCTCTGCATCGAGGGCGAGCTGTTCGACGAAGATTTCTTCACCTATCACGAGGACACCGACCTCGCCTGGCGCGCCGCGCGCCTCGGCTGGGACCGGCTCTACGTTCCGTCGGCGCGGGCGATCCACGTCCGCGGCTGGCGGCGCGGCGAACGGCGAGGGCGATCCGAAGCCATTCGGCGCCATTCGTTCAAGAACCGCTACCTCGAGCTCATCAAGAACGAGCGGCCGCTCGCCTTCCTGCGCGATCTGCCCTTCATCCTGCCGGTCGAGATCGCGCGGCTCGGCTGGGCGCTGGTCGGCGAACGGGCGCTGCTCGGCGCCTATCGGGACGCGCTGCGGCTCGCGGGGCGGGCATATCGCAAGCGGCGGG
>CAZFKD010000078.1:0-880 GCA_964519695.1 uncultured Spirochaetaceae bacterium | reverse complement strand
GCCCTTGCCTCCGCGGCCGGCGTGCGCGCGGCGACGCAGGCGCCGATCGGCACCGGCTTCGAGGGCGCCGCCGCTCCGGTCGCCGCCCCGGCGATGCAGGCGGGCGTTCGCCTCGCCGGGGGGAGCTGAAGCGTTGGACGAGCGCCGACCGCGATTCGACGACCAGCCGCCGATGATCCGGATGCGGGTCGACCCGGAGGAGACGCTCCCGGTCGTGCTGCCGTCCGGCGCCGCCGCGCCGGCGATCGACATCGTGATCCCGGTCCACAACGAATGGCATGTCCTGCGGCCCTGCCTCGAATCCGTCGAGGCCTTCACGCCCTATCAGAATGCCCGGGTCGTGATCCTCGACGACGGCAGCGATGCCTTCGTGAAGGAGCGCATCGAGCGCTGGGCGGCCGGGCCGCGACGGCTGCCGGTCGAGGTCAAGCGCAACGAGACCGCGCTCGGCTTCGTCAAGAACGCCAATCGCGGCTTCCGGGAGACGGACGGCGCGTTCGTCGCGCTCCTCAACAGCGATACGGTCGTGACGCCGGCCTGGCTCGAGCGGCTCTTGAGTGCGATCGAGAGCGAGCCGCGGATCGCCTGCGTGATGCCCATGAGCAACCAGTGCTCGTTCCATTCCCTCGACGTTCCGATGGGCTGGAACGTCTTCCAGTATTCGGCCGACCTCGGGCGCCGCATGCGGCGGACCTGCTTCGATGCCGTGACCGTCGGCGGATTCTGTCTCCTGATGCGTCGCGCGGCGCTCGACGACGTCGGGCTCTACGACGAGGTCTATGGCCGGGGCTACGGCGAGGAGAGCGACTGGTGCATGCGGGCGCGTCGGCGCGGCTGGAAGGTCGTCGGCGCGGAGGACGTCTTCGTCTACCACCGCGGC
>CAZFKD010000077.1:5739-12079 GCA_964519695.1 uncultured Spirochaetaceae bacterium | reverse complement strand
CGGCCCTGCATCGTCCAGAACGCGGAGATCGTCGATCGCGGCTACGAGCGGATCGAGGAGAAGCTCCGGGCCCTCGGCGCCGACATCGAGCGCGTACCGGACTGAGCCGCGGGCGCGCTTTCGGCGCGGTCGACCCTGCGCGGATCGACCCGGCCGCCACCGGCCGGCGCCTCCTCGTCGCCGGAGAGCACGCGCTCGACGATGCGCGTCACGCGCCGTGCCGCCGTTCGCAGCTGGATCGACGGCGTCGCGTCCCGCAGACACGCGACGGCACGCCATTCGCCGCTCGCGGACCGATGCGAGCGGACCGAGACCTCCACTGGAACCCTTCTTCCGTGGGCGGCGTGCAGTTCGATGGGAGCCTTCATGATCGCGGTCCCGATCGGCGCCTTCTGCAGCGATTCGAAACGCGCCTTCGCGAAGCCATGCAGCGCGGACGGGATCCAGAGCCGGTAGTGGCTGTCGGTGACCTGCTCACGCGAATAACCCAGCAGCTCCCGGACCGACGCGCTGATGAACACGATGCGCCCGCGCTCGTCGATCTCGCAGAGGGTGTCGACCGCGGCATCGGATAGGGCGCGAAGATGCTGCTCGCGCTCCTGCAGCTCGCGATGGACGCGGGCGAGGCGGGCGTGCCGCGCTTCGAGCTCGAGCTGTCGGTCTTGGAGCTGTTGCAGGAGCGCGCCGGGCGAGAAGATCGTGCGAAGCAGCCGGCGCAGGCGCGCGGCGCCGGTCCGGGACGCGGGGATCTGGACGTCGAAGTCGGCGCTGCGCGCCTCGACCCGGGCCTCGACGATCGCATCCGGCATGTCGAGCAGTCGCGGCAACGCGCGCGCGGCGCCGGCCGCGAGATGAAGCAGCTGCGGACAAGGGCGCAGCGACTCCGCCTGCGTCACGCTGATGCGGAGCCGTCGGCGCGCCCCGGCGCCGATCTCGATCGCGACGCCGGGAAGAGCGCGCTGCGCCGAGAACCGCGCGAAGGCGCGGTAGAGCGCGGCAGGCGAGGTCGCGAAGGCGAGCAGCCCGCTCAGCCGGGATTTCGCCCACGTCTCGCAGAGCCACTCGCCGCAGACCTCGAGCGCCTCCGCGCCGCCGACCTGGTTCTCGAGGCGACGCAGCAGCTCGCAGAGCAGGTCCCAAGGGACCGGATTCAGGACCCGACCGGAGTCGTCGACGGCGATCGGCAGGTCGCCGAGCAGGCCGGTCGGGGAGATGTCGTGCTTCGCGAGGGTTGTAAGGAGAAGGGAGAGAAACCGGTCGCAAACCCGGCTCTGCGGGTCGATCGGGTCGAATGCGGCTCCGTTCCGTTCAGATTGCATCGCGGATCCTTCGGCTTCGAGCCCGGAAAGTCGGGCAATACGGTGACACAGCGCGAGGGCTTGTCGGTGACCCGGATCACGAAATACCCCTTGGGAAATTTCTTATGGACCGAGCGCCGCTAGCATGCGATGAATCGCGGCGCCCGCCATCGGGGAGAGCCCTGACCGGCGCGCTGCGTGCGCGCGCTATGCTGCGTCGCGTCTGTTGCGACCCCCCATTTTTTGATCGAGCCGGCGCTGTCCGGGACCACTCGGCGGCTGCGGGGGTCTCTGGTACCGGGAGGCGGCGTGGGGCCGACCCTCGATTCAAAGCGACGCCTCCCTGGCGCGCTCGTCGCGTTCGCGTGGTGGGCTGCGTCGTCGCTCGCCCTCGCCGAGGGCCAGGCGACGCCGACACGCCTCGATCAGGCGCTCGGCGGTCCCTGGCGCTGGCTGGCGCCGGATCTGGCGGGCTCCATCCAGACGTCGAGCCTCCATGTCGGTCCCTGGCTCGAGCGCGCGATCACGCTCGATCCCGAGCGCCGCGTCGAAGCGCGGGCCCGGCTCGAGCCGCCGCCGCCGCCGCCCATCGCGCCTCCGATCGCGCCCCCGGCTCCCGCCGTCACGCCGCCGCCGGCCGTCCCTCCGCCCGTCGAGCCCGTCGAGCCGACGCTGCCCGCGCGCGCTCCGATCCTGCGGCAGGCCGCGCTCGACTCGGCGCGCCTGCTCGAAGCGGCGGGCGAATCGGCGGCGGCGGCAGAGGCTTATGCGGGCGTGATCGAGTCGGCGCGCTCCGAAGGCGAAGAGATCCAGGTCGATGTCTGGCACGGTCTCGCCGTCAACCTCGCGCGCGCGGGCAACGCGTCCGCCGCCGAGCGCGCCTTTCTCTCAGGTCTCGACGCCTCGGGCCCCGCGGAAGACCAGATCCGCTTCCGCTACGACCTCGCCGGCTTCTACTACACGCAGCGGCGGCTGCTCGAGTCGATCGCCATCATCGATGCGCTGCTCGAACATGCGCCGGCCTCGCGCGAGATCCTCTTCGCGCGAACGGGCCTCGGCGCGTCGATCGAGTTCACCGCCCTGGCGCTGCCGCGCGGCGCATCGCCGTTCTGGCCCGAGCCGCCCGCACCGCCCGGCTGGGAAGCGGTCGATCCGCGCGTCACCCGCGCGATGGCCTGGATTCCCGAGCCGCTGCGCCGGGGCGGGCTCTCCTTCGGCGAGGTCGTCGCGGGGCTCTCGAGCCCGCGCACGCTCGTGTTCGTCGGCTTCGCCGGCCTCGTTCTCGGCGGGTTGCTGCTCCTGCTGCGCCAGCGCGGGGACATCGCGGTCGCGATCATCTACCCCGAAGAGCTGCGCGGGATCTTCCGCGTTCGCTGGGTCCGGAGCCGGGCCCGGCTCCCCGACGCTTCGACCGAGGAGCAGATCCGCAAGGGCGGCGCGTCGACCCGGCGGCAGCACCACATGGTGGCGCGCGAGACCCAGTTCCAGCGCCTGTTCACCGGGCGCTTCACGGTGATCGTCGACGGATTGCTGATCGACCCGGTGACCGACGAGGTGCTCGGCAAGATCCATGAAGAGAAGCTCGTGCGCGTCCGGAATCGCCGCACGATGCGGGTCGAGTTCGACGTGCATCCGTCGGCCTGTCCGATCGACGTCGCCGTGGTCTGGGGCGATCGGCCGGCCCACGAGGCGCAGGTCGCGGTGCCGGGCCTGATCGACAAGCCGCGCGCCGCGTCCGCCGGCTCGATTCGGATCCAGCTTCCGAAGGGCAACCACCATCTGCTCGTCGGGTGCGGCGATCGTGTCTTCGACCACGCGCTCGTCGTGACCTCCTTCCGTCCGATGCCCGTCCTGATCGACGTGCTCGCGGCGGATGCCGTCTTCAAGGGCTGCCCGCCAGCGGTCCTGCCCTACCTGATCGGCGATCTCGCTTCGGTCTCGCGTGCGCTCGAGCGCGATGGGCAGGCGACCCTCGGATACCGGCTGCTCGGCGGAAAGTACGAGACGGAGGGCGATTTCTCGCGGGCCGCCGACTTCTTCGAATCCGCCGGCGATCCGCTCGCGGCCGCGCGACTGCGACTGGCGCAGGGCGAGGTCGCACGGGCGGCGGCGCTCTTCGAAAAAGCCGGGGCCTGGCTGGATGCCGCGGACGCGCATCTGCGCGACGAGCAGCTGCTCCACGCCGGCGAATGCTACGAGCGCGGGCTCGACTACGAACGGGCGATCCGCTGCTATCGCGAATGCGGCGCGATCGATCGCTGGCTGACCGCGCTCGAGCGTTACGGCCGGGTCTTCGAGGCCGCCCAGCTCGCGATCGAACACGGCCAGCGGCCCCGCGCGATCCGCCTGCTCCAGCTCGTCGAGGCGACCGATCCGGCCTTTCGCGAGGCCTGTGGCCTGCTCGCCGACGCCTTCGAGACCGAGGGCCATTTCGATCTCGCCGCCGCCAAGCTCGACGAGCACATCGCGACGTTCCGTCCGAGCCATGCGCCCGCCGACACCTACGCCCGCCTCGCCGGCTACTGGGAGCAGGCGGGCAATACGGAGCGCGCGCTCGGGATCCTCGAAGATCTCCGCCGGCGCGAGCCGACCTATCCGAACATCGCCTCGCGCATCGAGCTCCTCCGAAAGCAGCGCAGCGCCTCGGGCCACGTCTTTGTGCCCGGGGTCCAGCGCATCGCCGACCGGGTCCCGGACGGCGGCTCGACGGCCTTCGTCGGCGAGGTCCGCTACGAGCTGCTCGAGGAGATCGGCCGGGGCGGCATGGGCGTCGTCTACAAGGCGCGAGATACCCGGCTCGGGCGCATCGTGGCGCTGAAACGCCTGCCCGAGGGCCTGCGCCGCCATCATCCGCGGGCGCTCCAGTTCTTCCTGCGCGAGGCGCAGTCCGCCGCACGCCTGAACCATCCGAACATCGTGACGGTCTTCGACGCGGATCAGCAGGACGGGCAGTTCTTCATCACGATGGAGCTGCTCGAGGGGCAGCCGCTGCACGCGATCCTGCGCGAGCGCGGCCAGCTCTCCGCCATGAACGTGATCGGCGTCGCGCGGCAGGCCTGTCGCGGCCTCGACTACGCCCACGGTCAGGGCATCGTCCATCGGGACGTCAAGACCGCGAATCTCTTCGCGACGACCGACCGGGTCATCAAGATCATGGACTTCGGTCTCGCCAAGGTGCTCGAAGAAGTCCGCGGCGCGACGACCCTCGTCTCGGGCACGCCCTACTACATGTCGCCCGAGCAGGTCCTCGGTCAGGACGTCGACCACCGCTCGGATCTCTATTCGCTCGGCGCGACCCTCTTCGAGCTCGCGACGGGTCGTGTGCCCTTCGATGCAGGCGAGGTCGCCTATCATCATCGCCATACCCCCGCGCCCGATCCGCGCTCGCTCCGGCCCGATCTCCCGGATCCCCTCGCCGGACTCATCTCGAAGCTGCTCGAGAAGAATCCCGCCGCGCGCCCGCAGAGCGCAGGCGAGGTGCTCGACACGCTGATGGAGATCGAGGCCGAATAGGCCGATTCGGCGGCGAAGTCAGGGGAATTCTCCAATCTTCATCTGACGGACAATCAATGTCGGGCGCTGTGTGTCGGGTCACTTGTCGGCCCGAGTGATTCCGTCAAGATGCGCCGCGATGCAGTCCCCCGACACGCCTCAGGATCGAATCGAACTCCGCCCGGATCCCGAGCTCGACCGGCTCGTCGACCATTTCGCGCATCGTGTGCGGTACTTCGCGCAGCGCATCGAGCGTCGCTTCGGCCTCGATCCCGCCTGGCGTGACGACCTGATCTCCGCTGGCTATTTCGGACTCCTGAAGGCGCTGCGCAATCGCCGGCTCGAGGCCCACGAGCACGAGCTCTCCGCCTATGTCTCGAAGCGTGTCGAAGGCGCGGTCCTCGACGAGGCGAGACAGGTGCTCGGCCGCTGTTCGTCGCGCTCGGATCTCGATCCCGACGAACTCGAGGACGGCGGACTTTCGGATTGGGGAGGCGGCGACGGTTACGGCCGGGCCGGGAGTGATCCGGAGGATCTGGCCGACGGCCGGAGTCGCTGGCGGCAGATCGAGCAGTCCTTCGGGCATCTCGACGAGCTGCAGCGCGGCTGGCTGCTGGCGGTCGCATCGGGCGATACCCTGGCCGAGATCGCCCGGGGCGACGGTGCGAGCCCGGCGCGCCTGCAGAACCAGATGACGCGGATCACGCGCGCCGTCCGCGCCCATACCCCCGAGCTGCGCCGGCTGCTGCGCCACGAGATCTGAGGCCCTACCCTGCGCCCGATTCACGATCGAGCATGTGTCGGGCCTTGACCGCTCCTCGGGTCGGCCCCGGGAGGTAGCTGCCAGATGTCGGATTCTTCGAACGGGCGGGCGATCATCGTCGCCGCCGTCCTCGTCAGCCTCTCGGTCATCGGAGGCAGCTTCTTCGTCGCCGATTCGCTCGAACGCGCGACGGCGCAGATCGAGCGGGCCACCGATGCGCTCGAGAATCTCCCCGTCGCCGCTGCCCCGGGCGCGCCGCCGAGACGCCCGCCCGGGCCGGATCCCGCACGCGAGTACGAGATCGAGCTCGGCTCCGCGCCGGTGCGCGGCAAGAGCAACGCGAAGGTCACGATCGTCGAGTGGTCGGATTTCCAGTGTCCCTTCTGCAACCGGGTCGGGCCGACGCTGCAGCAGATCGAGAAGGAGTACGGCGATTCGGTCCGCATCGCCTTCAAGCACCTCCCCCTCGACATCCATCCCGAGGCCCGCGGCGCCCACGCCGCGGCCGAGGCCGCCCATCGCCAGGGCAAGTTCTGGGCGATGCACGACCGGATCTTCGCGAACCAGCGCGATCTGCGCGTCGAGACCCTCGAGGGCTACGCGAAGGAGATCGGGCTGGACCTCGATCGCTACCGCAAGGACGTCGTCTCGGCCGACGTGCTCGGGGCGATCGAGGCCGACCTCGAGCAGGCGCAGAAGCTCGGCGTGACGGGGACGCCCGCGTTCTTCATCAACGGGCGCAACCTCTCGGGCGCACAGCCCTTCCCGAACTTCAAGCGCATGATCG
>CAZFKD010000077.1:0-5729 GCA_964519695.1 uncultured Spirochaetaceae bacterium | reverse complement strand
ATCGACGAGGCTCTCGAGGCGAAGGGTTAGGCGGCGAAGCCCGTGATCCGGGGCATCGTCTTCGATCTCTTCGACACCCTCGTCGACCAGAATCATCGCCGGCTCGCGCCGCTCGAGATCGAGGGGCGGCGGGTCGCAGCGACGCTGCCGGCGCTGCATGCCCATGCGCGTGAAGCGGCCGGGATCACGCAGTCGCTGTCCGAGTTCGCGGCGCTCCTCGACGAGGTCGATGCGGAGCTCCGCCCGGCGACGATCGACCTCGGCCTCGAGCTGCCGACCATCGACCGGTTCGCAGCGCTCGCCCGTCGGCTCGGCGCTCCGGACGCCGGGACGCTCGCCGCCGCGCTGACGGCGGTCCACATGGGCGCCCTGCGCGCGGCCGTGACGACCCCGGAGCATCACGCGCTCGTGCTGATGACCCTCGCCGCCAGCTTCCCCCTCGGCGTCTGCTCGAACTTCTCCCATGGCGAGACGGCGCGGACGGTGCTCGCCGAGTCGGGCCTGCTGCCGCATCTGCGGGCGGTCGTCGTCTCCGACGAGCTCGGGATCCGGAAGCCCCGGCCGGAGATCTTCGAGGCCGTGGCGGCGGCGCTGGGCCTCGCGCCCCGCGAGATCCTCCACGTCGGGGACAGCCTTTCGGCCGACATTGCCGGCGCGGCCGCCGTCGGCATGCGCACGGTCTGGCTGACCCGCCGCATCCGGGAGCCCGAGGCGGCGCTCGCCCGGCATGCGGGGGCGCGGCCGGATTTCGCGCTCGACGATCTGCGCGATCTGCCCGTCCTGATGGCGCGGCAGCGGGGCGCGGCATGACCGCAGGAGCGCGCCGACTAGTGGATCGAGGCGGGCTGGATCAGCTGGAACAAAGCGACCTCGGCCTCGAACCGGGTTCCGTTGCGACGGATCATCTCGAACGTCCCCGCCATCGAGCCGAAGGGCGTCGGGAGGGGGCAGCCGGAGGTGTATTCGAAGCGCTGTCCGGGCTCGAGCACGGGCTGCTCGCCGACGACGCCGGGACCGTGGACCTCTTCGGTATGGCCCGTGCCGTCGACGATCGTCCAGTGGCGATTGATCAGCTGGACGGCCGAATCGCCCTCGTTCGAGATCGTGATCGTGTAGAGGAAGAACCAGCGGCTGGCGGCCGGGCTGCTGTGCTCCCCCGAATAGCGCGCGCGGACCTGCACCCGCACGCCGCGGGTCAGGGCTTCGGAGCTCGTTTCGAAGAGGTCGAGATCGCTCACGATCGCGACTCTAGCAGCGATCGGGTGACGTCCGCGGGCGGCCGGCCGCGGACCGGGCGCCTGCCGTGAACTGCCTGCTCGTCGAGCCGGAGGAATGGGATGCGGAGACGGGCCGCGCGCGGATCGGCGGCCGGCGCCGACGCCACGCGGAGGAGATCCTGCGCGCGACGGCGGGCGACGAGCTTCGGATCGGCATCGTCGGCGGTCGCCTCGGTCGGGGGCGCATCCTCGAACTCGACGCGCAGATGCTCTCGCTCGAGCTCCGGCTGGAAGAGGATCCGCCGCCGAAGCGACCCCTCGAGCTCGTGCTGGCGCTCCCGAGGCCGCCGGTCTTCCGGCGCATCCTCTCGACGGCGGCGAGTCTCGGGGTCTCGCGCCTGTTCGTCGTCGGTACGGCGCGGACCGAGAAGAGCTTCTGGCAGAGCCATGACGTGAAGCCGGAGGCGATGCGCGAGCGCCTGCTGCTCGGGCTCGAGCAGGCGCGGGACACCGTGCTCCCCGCGCTCGAGCTCGTCCCTCGTTTCGAAACGCTGATCGAGGACGTGCTGCCCCGGGCGCTCGCCGGTCGCCGGGGGCTCGTCGCCCATCCCGGCGCGCCGAACGCCTGCCCCCATCGCGTCGATGGCGCGATCACCGTCTTCGTCGGGCCCGAGGGCGGCCTGCTCGATCACGAGATCGAGCGGCTCGTCGCGATCGGCTTCGAAGCGGTCCATCTCGGCGCGCGCATCCTGCGCGTCGAGCCGGTCATTCCGCTGCTGGTCGGTCGCCTGTTCGATTGAGCGGATCGAGGGTCGTTTCGGCTGTGTAGGCGACCGGCTCCGCGCGCGCCTCCGGCCCCGCGTCCGTCGACCTCGGCGGGGGCTCGACGCCGAGCGCGACGATCGCGAAATGCAGGATCAGCAGCAGTGCGTACACGGCGAGCGACGCGTGCAGCCCGATCTTCGCGAAGCGGAAGTTCTTGTGGACGAGCAGCAGGATCAGCCAGAAGCCGACGACGAGACATTTCTGTGCGAGGAAGGCGATCGGCCCGATGTCGAGAAAGAACGCCATGACGGGATTGGCTTCCCGGCCCCCGCGGTGGAGCCAGAGCATCGTCATGAATGCGTCGGCGATGTTCAGCGCGAAGATCGCGAACAGGAGCGCGACGTCCCGCTTCGAATAGCGGTCGACGTAGCCCCTCTGGTCCTCGGCCCGTCGGCCGCGCGCGCGGCGGAGCGGCGAGCACAGATCCTTCCATGGCGTCGTGGGGCGGCTGCGCCGATCGCTCCTGCGGCGCTCGGAGCCAGGGCGTGCCGCCTGCGGCCCGTCGCGGGGAGACGGATCTGTCTCTCCACCGGATCGATCCGGGGACTTGCGGCTGCCTTGCACGCGAAATGCTCCCTGCGTCCGGTAACGCATGGACGACTCGGGGCGCTATCGGCGCGGGCGCGTCCGGATCTGAGCATCGAGCGCGGAGGGGCGCTCGGTTCGGGTCCGGCGTTCGCGCTCGAAGCCCGCCTCAGCGCGCGAAGGGCAGGGAGAGCGCCCGCTCGAGCATCCAGTAGCAGCCGAGGCCGCAGAGCGCGGCGGTCGCGAGGTCGCGGGCCCGTTCCTGCCAGACGGGCTGCGCGATCCGCGCTGCCAGGGCGAGAGCGGGCCAGGCGGCGAGCACGATGGCGATCTGGCCGAGCTCGACCCCGAGATTGAAGCCGGCGAGGGCGGGGACGAGGCGACCGGTCGGGAGCTCCATCTCCAGCAGGATGCCGGCGAAGCCGAAGCCGTGGACCAGGCCGAAGGCGAAGGTCAGCGCGATGCGGAGCCGCTCGTCCCGCGTCCGGGCGGCGAGCGCGAAATAGCATCCCGTGAACAGCAGCAGGCCCGCCCAGCTCTTGCTCGGAACCGCACCACCGACGGCGCCCGAGACGAGCGCGATCCCTGCGAGTCCGGCGAGCGTCGCGATCGCGAAGGCACGCGGACGACCCGCGACGAGCCAGCCCTTCTCGATCGCCACGAGCGCGACCGAAAACGCGATGACGGTCTCGACCGCCGCTGCGCGCGGATGGACGAGGTCGAGCACGCCGAGGGCGAGAGTCAGGCTGTGGGCGAGCGTGAATCCGGTGACGAGCCGCGCGATCGTCCCGATCCGTTCGGACAGGAGGACGAGGCCGAACAGGAACGCCAGATGGTCCCAGCCCGAGAGGATGTGGCGGATGCCGAGCGCGAGATAGTCGACGAAGCGGCTGCCCGGGGCGTCGGTCCCTGCACCCGCGACCGCCGCGTCCCGCAAGCGGAAGCGCGGCGCCGCTTCGGTCAGGACCTGCTCGCGGACCGCGCCGGGCCGGCCCGCGAATCGGACTCGCGCGAAATGGAGATGGGTCGGCGCGACGTCGAGCAGGATCCGGCTCGTGAGGACGAGGTCGTCCGTCGCAGCCGCGCAGTCGACGCGCCAGCGGTAGCGGACCCAGCCTTCGGCATCGGCCGTGCGGCGGGCGTGGCCGCTCGGCGCGCAGCGCTCGCCGTTCGATTCGAGCACGAGCCGATCGGGAAAGCGCGCGGCAGCGCCGTCGGCGGGCGGAAGCGCGTCGGGTCCGAGCCGGCTCAGCTCGAGCAGGGGCAGGCGAAGCGAGACCTCCGCCCCGTCTGCGTCGACGACCCAGCTCGAGTAGGAGAGGCTCCGCGCATGGGCCGCCGCAGGCGAGGCCTCGAGGACGGCAGCGCCGCAGATCACGAGCGCAGCGAACGCGGCAGCGAACGCGTTGCCGAACGCGTTGCCGAACGCGGCGGCGGAGCGATGATCGATGACCATGGCGCGCGACGTTAGCGCGCGAGCTGCACCGGACGTTCAGAGCACCGCCGACGCAGCGACCTCGCGCACCACGTGCTCGCGCGCGTCCGGGTCGGCGAACTCGGCGCGGGCGCGGAGGACGACGTGGGTTCGCGTGCGCGTCCCCTCGACGTGGCGCGTTGCGCTGCAGGTGATCTCGACCCGGAATCCCGCGAGCGCGCCTTCGTCGAGCACGAGCGCGGTCGAAGCGGCGGGGCAACCGCCGACGCCGACCGCGCGATGAAGCCCCCATTCGATGCCGCTGCGCGCGGCGAGATGGGCGCGGGCGCCGAGGATCGACATCGACGAGCGGGCCTGTTGAACGCCGGTCAGCCGCAGCATCATCGATCCGATGCTGGCGAGCAGGACGAGCACCGCCAGCGCCGCGACGAGCGCGAACCCGCCGCGCCGGCGCGCGCGGGGGGATCGTCCGGATCGGCGTCTCATGCGTTCACGGCGCATTGGGAATCGGGACCTGCTGGAGGAGGCGTACGCGCTCGCCGGCGCTCTCGATCACGATCTCGAGGCTCACGAGGCCCGAGCGGGAAGGCGTGCCCGGAACGAAGTCGAAGACGCAGCGCTCGATCCGCTCGCCGGTGCGAGCCTGGCGGCCGCCGGCGAGCGGCGCCGCAGCGGGATCCCTCGGCTGGCTCGCGGCGACTGCATAACCATCGATCCGCCAGAGCACGCCACTCACCGTGTCGCACACATAGCTCACGGGCCCATCGACGAGATAGAGCCGCGCGCGCGGCGAGACGTGGCGGAAGCGATGGGCGCTCGCGAGCTCGATCTGGTCCTCGTCGCCGTCGTCGCGGAGGGTGATCCGGTTCGTCGAGGCGGTGAGGACTCCGGGGCTCGTATCGGCGGCGGCATCGGTCCAGATCTCGGAGCCGGCGGGATAGATCGCGATGCGGGCGCCCGGCGCGAGCGCGACGCCGTACTCGAAGTCGAGACCGCCGAGCCGGCCGAGCAGGTTCCAGCGCGAATCGCCCGCGAAGGAGAGAAAATCGCTCGCGTCGGTGTGATCCGTCTCGGCGGGGCCGCCCGCGTCGTTGATGCCCGGCTCGGCGCGGTAGCGGGCTCCGGCGACGACGTGGAACAGCTCGATCGCAGTCCTCGTTCCGTCGACCCGGACGCTGTTCGGAAGCGCCATCCGCAGATCCCGGCTCATGCGCAGGAGCGCGAGATCGGCGAGATCGACGAGCTCGGCGCGGCGGGAGACGGCGGCATGGCCCTGCATCGGATGGCGGAGGATGCCGGCGAGGCCGACGGAGAGGACTCCGGTCAGCGCGATCACCGTGACGAGCTCGATCGTCGAAAGTCCGCTCTGCCGGCGCGTCGCGCTCATGCGTTCGACCGGTAGGCGGAGAAGCGGACGACCCGCCCGAGCGGGTCGGTGACCTCGACGTCGATGCGCAGGATCGCGCCGTCGCCCGAGAGGTCGCCGAGGGACGCCGCGCGGTCGACGTCGACCCGGATCCGGTAGCCCTCGAGGCCGGGGACCGCGTCTCCCGTCTGGCTGCGGGCGCCCGCATCGGACAGGCCGTGATAGTCGCAGACGTTGTCGAAGAGGGCGCGGGCCGGCTCCGGATCGGGGCAGACGGATGCGTCGTCGGGATCGTGATAGGCCTGTTGCAGGATCTCCTCGAGATAGGCCTCGGCGATCGCGGTCGCCTGCCGCTCGATCA
>CAZFKD010000076.1:5132-12154 GCA_964519695.1 uncultured Spirochaetaceae bacterium | reverse complement strand
GCGCCGGCCAACGCCTATCGCGGCCCGGCGCTCGAGAAGCTGCTCGCGGAGGGCCACGAAGCGGCGCCGCGCAAGTCGACGATGGGCGAGATCCTGGTCGTGACGGCGGTCGGGCGGGTGCCCCATAAAGTGCCCGAGCGGATGCCGATCGGCGCGGCGGTCGGGCTCGTCGGGACGATCCTCACCGACGATCTCAGCATCCTCGAGCGCAGCGCCTTCAAGGTGCTCGTCTTCCCGGCGCTGCAGCCGGTGGGGAGCCAGCTCTCGAGCGTCGCCGTGGCGGTCGACGGCGCGAACGCGCCGCTCGAGCTGATCACCGATCTCGGCGCCGCAGTCACCGCGGAGTACGAAGCCCACAAGCCTCAGATCATCGCGGCCGGCCTGACGCGGCTGCTCGCGCGCGCGGCGATCGCGGAAGGCGCCCGGGCGGCGGGCAATCAGGGCGACAACGCGCTCGGCGTCCTCGCCGCGCTCGTGACCGAAGCGGCGCTCGTCGCCGCCGATCGGCCGGATACACGCTCCTGGACGCTGCTGCCGGGCCGGGTGCTCGCGACGCGGATCCCGGTCCGCCCCGGCGACCACGTCGTCGAGGTTGCCTTCGGCCAGGCCGGGACGCCGCCGCGCCAGTTCGACGTCACGGTCGCTCCCGGCGGCTTCGCGACGATCGTCGTGACCGAGCCGCGCTGAGCGCCCCGATCGATCGCCCGCTCTCGAGGAGGACCTGCATGGACCCGCGATGGACCCGTCGCCGATTTCTCGAAGCCAGCGCCGTTGCGGTCGCGGCGGCGGCGGTGCCGTCGGCCGCGGCGCGCGCGAAGTCGGCGAAGCCTTCCGATTTCGACGCCTATCGCCGGCTCGACGCCGTCGCCCTCGCGCGGATTGTCCGGCGCGGCGAGGCGACGCCGGCCGAGCTCCTCGAGCTCGCGATCGCCCGGGCCGAAGCGGTCGATCCGCAGCTGACGGCGATCGTCGTCCGGCATTTCGAGCTCGCGCGGGCGGCGGCTGCCGCATCGAAGCGCCCGAGCGGCCCGCTCGCCGGCGTGCCCTTCCTGCTCAAGGATCTCGGCGTCGCGATGGCGGGCACGATCACGACCGAGGGCTCGCGCTTCTTCCGCGATCAGCAGAACGATTTCGACAGCACGCTCGTCGAGCGCTTTCGCGCGGCGGGCCTCGTGATCTTCGGCAAGACCCACAGCCCGGAGTTCGGCGGCTCGCCCTCGAGCGAGTCGGCGCTCCACGGCGCGACCCACAACCCCTGGGACCTCTCGCGCAGCGCGGGCGGCTCCTCGGGCGGCGCGGCGGCCGCGGTCGCCGCGGGCATCGTGCCCGCCGCCCACGCGACCGATGGCGGCGGCTCGATCCGGATCCCCGCCTCGGCCTGCGGCCTCTTCGGATTGAAGCCGACGCGCGGCCGCGTGCCGCTCGGGCCGCGCCTCTACGAGGGCTGGGGCGGGATGTCGGCTGCGCATTGCGTCAGCCGCAGCGTGCGCGACAGCGCCGCGCTGCTCGACGCGATCCAGGGGCCCGCGACGGGCGACGCCTACGCTGCGCCGCCCCGCCAGCGGCCCTATCTCGAGGAGCTGGGCCGCTCGCCGGGCCGTCTGCGGATCGCCTGGATGCGCCGGCCCGTGCTGCCGGCCGAAGTCGATCCCGAATGCGATGCCGCGGCCGAGCAGGCCGCCGCGTCATGCGCCTCGCTGGGCCACGAGGTCGAGGAGGCGGCGCCGACGATCGACATCGCCGCGGTGTACCAGGGGTTCTCGCTGCTCGCGAGCGCCGGCACGGCGCTCAAGCTCGCCCAGCGCGAGGCGGCGCTCGGCCGCGCGGCGCGGCGCGACGAGATAGAGGCCATCACCTGGACGACGATCGAGACCGGGCGGAAGGCGAGCGGCGTCGAATACGCGCGCGCCCGCGAGGCGATCCACGGCGCCAGCCGCGTGCTCGGCGCCTTCATGGAGCGCTACGACCTGATCCTCTCGCCGACGATGGCGCTCGTCCCCGCGAAGCTCGGCACGCTCAGCCTGTCCCAGGCAACCGAGGCGTTCACCGACCCCGCGACCCGCGCCTCGGGCTTCACCTCGCTCTTCAACATCACGGGCCAGCCCGCGATGAGCGTTCCTCTCCACTGGACCGCGCCCGCGGAGGGCGCGCCCGCCGGCCTGCCCGTCGGCGTCCAGTTCGCGGCGCGCTTCGGCGACGAGGCGACGCTCTTCCGTCTCGCGAGCCAGCTCGAGGGCGCGCAGCCCTGGTTCGATCGCCTGCCGCCGCTCTGAGCCGGGGCGGCCGATCGCCCGGGCCCGGAGCCGACCGCGCGGCGCTCTCGCCGGGCAGATCGTTCCCTCCGCGCGCAGGATTCTCGCCGCGCGCGGAGCGGACTCCGCTCACTCCGCGGCGGTCCCGCCCTCGGCCGCGGCGCCGACCGGCCGGATCTCGACGACGGTGAGCCCGCCCTCGGCATCCGAGAGGCGGAAATCGACCTCGGTCCCGGGCGCGAGCGAGGCGAGGTCGACGCTCGGCGCGACGTCGAAGGTCATCGTCATGCCCTTCATCAGATCGGGGATTTCGTCGTGGTCGAGGGTCACGGTCCGGGCTCCGGCGTCGATCTCGATGGCTTCGCCGCGACCCGCGTATTCGCGCGGTGCCGGCGGGGAGCAGGCGGCGAGCGCGAGCAGGGCGATGCAAGCCAGGTGCGCGAACGGGGCGAACGGGGCGGAGGCGCTGCGTACGAGGCGGGCGTTCATCTTCATCGACATTCTCCCGTTTCGATCGCGGGAGCGCTCGCATCCATGATCGGATCTTCGATCGAGTCCTTGCTCGAGACCTTCATTCCGGATCCGGCCTGGCGCCGGCGACCAGCGATCGCCGTTTCCAGACGGCGAAGAGCGCGGGATAGACCAGCAGCTCGAGGGCGAAGGAGCTCGCGAGCCCCCCGACCATCGGGGCTGCGACGCGCTTCATCAAGTCGGCGCCGGTCCCCGAACTCCAGAGCAGGGGCAGCAGGCCTGCCGTCATCGCGGTCACGGTCATCAGCTTGGGGCGGATGCGACGGGCGGCGCCGTCGACGATCGCGTCTTCGAGGTCGAGGAACGTCGTCATGCGGCCCGTCCGGACGCGCTCGGCGTGGGCGAGCTTCAGATAAAGGAGCATGACGACGCCGGTCTGGGCGTCGAGTCCAGCGAGCGCGATGAGGCCGACGCCGACACCGACGCTGAGCGGATAGCCGAGCAGGTAGAGGAGCCAGAACGCGCCGATCAGGGAGAAGGGCACGGCGAGCAGGATGATTCCGGTCTCGACGAGCGAGCGCGTGTTGAGATGGAGCAGCAGGGCGACGAGCAGGAGTGTGATCGGGACGGCCCAGGCGAGGCGCGCGCGGGCGCGCTCGTAATGCTCGAACTGCCCGGCCCATTCGAGCCGGACGCCGGTCGGCAGCGTGACCTGCTGCGCGATCGCGTCGCGCGCTTCCCGGACATAGTCGGCGATCGGGACCTCTCCCGGGTCGATCGTGACGAGGCCGACGAGCTGGCCTGCCTCGCTGCGCACGAAGGGCGCGCCGAGTGCGAACTCGAAGTGCGCGAGCTCGCCGAGCGGGATCGATGCCCCCGACGGCGCCCGCACGAGCACGCGCGCCAGCGCGTCGAGATCCTCGCGGAAATCCCGTGCATAACGCACGTTGATCGCCGCCCGCTCGCGCCCGAGGATGACCTGCGAGACGCTGCGCCCGCCGATCGCCGTCTCGGCCGCCGCGCTCACGTCGCCGACCCGGAGCCCGTAGCGGGCGGCGGCGGCCCGATCCGGCCGGATGTCGAGATAGAACCCGCCGGTCAGTCGCTCCGCGACGGCGCTCCGCGTCGCGGGCATCGCCGCGAGGACGTGCTCGATCGCGAGTCCGGCCTTCTCGATCGACGCGGCGTCGGGACCGAAGAGCTTGAGGCCGAGGCGGCTTCGGAAGCCGGTGGCAAGCATCTCCGTACGCGTCTGGATCGGCATCCAGAACAGGTTCGGCATGCCGGGATAGTCGAGCTTCTCGTCCATCTCGCGAACGAGCGCCTCGGGCGTCAGGCCCGCGCGCCAGCGCTCGCGCGGGGCGAGCTCGATGACGGTCTCGACCATCGAGAGCGGCGCCGGGTCGGTCACGGTGTCCGCTCGCCCGATCTTGCCGAACACCCGCACGACCTCGGGAATTGCCGCGAGCTCGCGGTCCATCTGCTGGAGCGCGGTGCCGGCGCTGGTCATCGAGATCCCCTCCGGCGCGACGGGCATGTAGAGGAGCGTTCCCTCGTCGAGGGGCGGCATGAATTCGCTGCCGAGGCGCGCGATGACGGGGAGCGTCGTCGCCATCAAGGCCACCGCGCCGAGGATCACCAGGCCGCGCCGCCGCACGACGCGGCGGACGAGGGCGCCATAACGACGGATCAACACGCGCTGCACCGGATGATCGTCCTCGCGCCGCATCGTTCCCCGGATCAGGAGCACCGCGAGCGCCGGCGTCAGGGTCACCGAGAGCATCGCCGCGAAGCCCATCGTCCAGGTCTTGGTGTAGGCGAGCGGCTTGAAGAGCCGGCCCTCGGTCGCCTCCAGCGAGAAGATCGGCAGGAACGAGACGGTGATCACGAGTAGCGCGAAGAAGACCGAGGGGCCGACCTCCTGCATCGCCCGGACGACGACGGTCTCGCGCGCCTCGACCCGGTCCGTCTGCGACCAGTCGTCGAGGCGCTTGTGGACGTTTTCGATCAGGATGATCGACGCGTCGACCATCGCGCCGATCGCCACGGCGATGCCGCCGAGCGACATGATGTTCGCCGTGATGCCCTGGGCGACCATCGGAACGAAGGCGAGCGCGACGCCGATCGGGATCGTCAGGATCGGCACGAGCGCGCTGCGGGCATGCAGCAGGAAGGCGAAGATGACGAGCGAGACGACGAGCATCTCCTCGAGCAGCGTTCGCCGGAGGGTGTCGATCGACGTCTCGATCAGCTGCGAGCGGTCGTAGGTCGGAACGATCTCGACGCTCTCCGGCAGCCCGGCCTCGAGCTCGGCGAGGCGCGACTTCACGGCCTCGATCACGCGCAGGGCGTTCTCGCCCTGGCGCATCACGACGATGCCGCCGACGACCTCGCCCTCTCCGTCCAGCTCGGCGATCCCGCGGCGCATCGCCGGGCCGAGCTGGACGTTCGCGACGTCCTCGACCCGCACGGGCGTGCCCGTCGCGCTGGCGCGCAGCGGAATCTGTCGCAGGTCGTCGAGGGTCCGGACCCGGCCGCGGGTGCGGACGGCGAACTCGTGGTCGCCGAGCTCGAGGGTGCCGGCGCTGCCGTCGGCATTCGAGGCGCGGGCGGCGTCGACGACGTCTTCGAGTGCGAGGCCGTGGGCGAGCAGGCGGTCGGGGTCGACCTCGATCTGGAACTCGCGCACGAACCCGCCGATCGACGCGACCTCCGCGACGCCGGGAACGCTCGCGAGCGCCTGGCGCACGGTCCAGTCCTGCAGCGTGCGCAGCTCGGCGAGATCGGCGGCGCCCGAGCGGTCGACGAGGGCGTATTCGAAGATCCAGCCGACGCCCGTCGCATCCGGTCCGAGCACCGCCTCGACGCCCTCCGGCAGCGTCGCCGAGAGCCCGCCGAGCCGCTCGAGGACGCGCGTGCGCGCCCAGTCGAGATCGGTCCCGTCCTCGAAGATCACGTAGACGAGCGAGAGCCCGAGGAGCGAGAGGCCGCGCACGGTCCGCACGCCGGGCGCCCCGAGCAGCCGCGTCGAGACGGGATAGGTCAGCTGATCCTCGACCTGGTCGGGGCTCTGCCCGGGCCATTCGCTCGAGACGATCACCTGCACGTCCGAGAGATCCGGGATCGCGTCGAGCGGCGTCTCGCGGAGCGCGGCGATGCCGAGCGCGAAGGCCGCGAGCACGAGGACACAGGTCGCGAGCGGCTCGCGCGCGCAGCGGGCGATCAAGCGCGCGATCGCGCTTTCGTCGCTGGGGCCCGGGCCGGTCATTCCCAGGTCTCCAGCGCAGCGCGAAGCCGACTCTCGGCCGCGACGAGGAAGGTGCCGGCGCGGACGATCGCGTCGCCTTCAGCGAGACCTGCGAGGACCTCCACCTCGTCTCCGATCCGGCTCCCGACCTCGATCGCCTGGGGGCGGAAGCGGCCGTCGCCGAGGGCGCGGAAGACGTAGCTCGTGCGGCCGGCGGCGAGCACCGCCGATTGCGGGACGACCAGCCGCTCGCGCTGCATGCCCTCGAGCTCGATGTCGGCATTCATTTCCGGGCGCAGAGAATGGTCGGGATTCGGGACCTCGAGCCGGACGCGGAGCGTGCGCGTCGCGGCGTCGAGCCGGGGCTGGAGGAAGGCGACCAGGGCCTCGACGACGCGTCCGGGCAGCGCAGGGAGCGTCGCCGTCGCGCGGTCCCCGATCGCGATGTCGGCGAGCTCCGCGGCATAGACGTCGGCCTCGATCCAGATCGGGTCGAGTGGGGCGATGCGATACAGGCGCTGGCCCGCTTCGAAGGCGCTGCCCTCGACGATCGTCTTCTCCAGAACGAAGCCGCTGATCGGGGCGCGCAGCGTGACGCGCTCGCGCGCGATTCCGCCGCTCGTCAGGCGCTCGATCTCGCGCGGGTCGGTGTCCCAGAGGCGCAACCGGGCCCGCGCGGCGTCGACGAGGGGATCGGCGCGGTCCGGCGCGCTGCTCCCATGGGCCTTCGTCTGGCTGCGGAGGGCTTCGACGTATTCCTGCTGCGCGGTGAAGAGCGCCGGACTGTAGAACGCGAAGAGGGGCTCGCCGCGCTCGACGGATTCGCCGAGGGCGTCGGCGTAGAGCGCGGTGGCGAAGCCGCCGAACTTGAGCGTGACGTCGACGAGGGCCGATTCGGCTGCGACGACGCGGCCGAAGGCGCGCACGCGGCGCCCGAGCGCGCGGCGCCGGGCCGTCGTCGTCTCGACCCCAATCCGCTGGAGCCGCTCCAGCGGGATCGCGATCTCGGCTTCGTGGCGCTTCGCTGCGGCGTCATGCGATCCGGTCGCGGG
>CAZFKD010000076.1:0-5122 GCA_964519695.1 uncultured Spirochaetaceae bacterium | reverse complement strand
CGCGGGCGCGTGGCCGGGCGAACCAGCGGCGGATTCGGAGGAGGATTCGGAGGCGGATGTGGAGTCGGATGTGGAGGCGGGCGTGCGCGCTTCGGAAGCGCCGGTCGCGATCGCCTCGAGGCGCAGCCCGGGCGTTCCGACGCGCAGCGTTCCCTCGGCGCGCAGGGCCATGCCTTCGGCGACGCGGGCCTCGATCTCGATCTGCCACGTGCCGCCCATCGCGAGTTCGAAGTCCGCGCGCGCCTGGCCGGGCGCGATCGGCGTCAGCGCCGCCGGGCCGCCCATCGCCGCCATCGCCCCCATCGCGGGCATGCGTACGGCGACCTCGAACGCGGCCACCTCGATCGCCTTGCCGTCTGCGCCGCGCAGCGCGAGGGCGAAGGCGTTCGGTCCGACGCGCGGGGTCGGCGGCATCGCTTCGACGACGAGGCGAACGTCGTCGAAGCGCAGCTCGACCGGCTCGCCCACCGGCTCGCCGCAGGCGAGGGCGAGGATCGCGGAAGCGCAAAGAAATCGTGCGCGTGCCTTCATGTCGGCGTCTCCATTCGAGATGGGGCGGCTCACCATGCCAGCCCCGGAATCCGGCCGAGCGCGCGATCGAGCTCGGCGCGCCGGATGGCGATCTCGGCGCGTGCGCGGTGGTGGGCGAGCTCGAGCTCGTGCAGCTCTTTCAGGGAATCGATCAGCACGGGGATCGTCGATCGACCCGCCGCATAGCTGGTGCGCGCGGTTTCGACCTGCTCGCCGGCGGCCGGCAGGAGCCGGTCGCGCACGATCGCCTCGGCGGCTCGCGCCTGCGAGAGCCGCAGGGCGGCGCTCGCGACGGAGAGCCGGACGTCGTCCTCGAGGGCCGTCCGCTGATGCTCGCTGCCCTCGAGCTCGGCGCGAGACTGCTCGAGCGCCGCCCGTCTTCGGCCGATCGCGAGGGGGACGTTGAACTGCACACCGACGAAGGGTTGCAGCGCGTCTTCCTGCCAGATCCGGTCGTAGGCGCCCATCAGCGTGAAATCGGGCAGGAACTCGCGCGACGCGAGATCGACTCGCGCCTGCGCGGCGCGCGAGCGGGCATCGGCAGCCCCCAGCTCTGGACGCGCGGCGAGCGCCCGGGCGACGAGATGCTCGGCGGATTCAGGCGGGTCATCGGGGGGCTCGACGCCCGCGGGCGCCTTCGGGATCGGCCGATCCGCGGGCCGGTGGAGCAGGGTGTTGATCCGTTGCGCGACCAGCGCGGCCTCGCTCTCGAGGGCGACCCGTTCGTACAGCGAACGGCTGACCGCCAGCTCGGCCTCGAGAACGGCCGACTTCGATTCCTCCCCCGCGGCATAGCGGGCGAGCGCCATCCGCAGCGATTCCTCGACGAGCACGACGTGCAGCGAATTGATCTCGAGGGCGCGGGCCGCCAGCACCCACTCGTCGAAGAGCCGGCAGGCCAGGGTCGCGAGCTCGAGGCGCAGGGTCTCCCAGTCCTCGCCGGCGGCCTCGGCCTCGGCGAGGGCCGCCTCGCCGCGCAGACGGCGCTTGCCCGGGAAGGGAAGGCGCTGACTCAGATCGATGCGCGTGCCCGCGTCGACCCGATTCGAGCCGATCGAAAGCGGGGCCAGGCCGAAGCCGAGCATCGGATCCTCGAGGCTCGTCGCCTGCGGATAGCGGGCAAGCGCGGCGCGCCAGGTTTGGCGGGCGACCGCGAGATTCGGATTGCGCTCGAGCACCGCCGTCACGAGCCGGCTGCGGTCGAGGTGTTCGGCGCCGGCGAAGAGAGCGTCGTCCGTATCGGGCGCTCGGCGCAGGACGGGATCGGCCCGATCGAGAGCCAGGGCGAGCTCGTGATGTCGCAGGGAAGCGGGGGACTGGCAGGCCACGGCCGTGAAGACGAGTCCGATCAGACTCGCGACACGTCGGGCGGGGCCAGCCGCGAAGTCGGCTGTGGCCACGGCGGATTGCCTCGCACGCAAGGGAGGAAACGAGGCCGCCGCACGCGCGGAGACCTCGAACGGGGCGAACGGACGGCGAGGGAATCAGATGCGGAGGACGACCGAGAGGCGGAGCGGCGAGGTCGCCAGGGCGAGCCGGGCAGGGGCGAAGCGCGCGCGCAGGTCGACGCGCTCCGGCGGCGGAGCGACGGCGATGCGGGCCGGCAGCGCCAGGGGAGCCGGCAGCTCGACGGGACCCTGCGCGACGGCCTCCAGCGAGGCCGGCGCCATCTCGCAGCAGCCACGCCGGTCGAAGCCCGAGCCGCAATCCCCGCGTTCGGCCCCGCGTTCGGCCTCGGCCGGACAGCACGCGGGCGCGCAGGCCGCCGCGGCGAGCGCGAGGTTCGGCGCCAGGGCCAGTCCCAGCACCAGGAGCCAGAGGGCCACCCGGATGGGTCGGCTGCGCGGATGTCCGGTTCGTCGTTCGACCAAGGCGCAATTCCTATCCGACGCTTCTTCGGTCGTCAAATCGAACGGCTTGACCGGCAGCTCACAGGCGGATCCAGAGGGAGCCTCAACCCTTCGCATCCTCGAACCGGACGAGCAGCCGGTCGAGCTTGTTCTCGGCGACGAAGGGGATCCAGCGCGGCTCGTTCTCGAGAGCGAGGCCGTCGCAGCCTTCGACGAAGCAGGCGAGCGCCTCTTCGAGGGTCGCCCGCGCCATCGCATGGCCGAGGCAGAAATGGGCGCCCATGCCGAAGGTCAGGGACATCACGGTCGGGTCGCGCTCGATGTCGAAGCGCTCGGGATCCGCCCAGCGCTCGGGATCGCGGTTGGCGGCGCCGAGCACGACGGCGATGGGCTCGCCGGCCGCGAACCGCAAGCCGAAGGCGTCCTGATCCGCGGCGGATTTCTGGCCGATCGCGATGATCGCAGGGCGGTAGCGCAGCGTCTCCTCGCAGGCGCCCTTCTTCCAGCGTTCGGGATCGCCGCGCAGGAGCGCAGCCTGCTCGGGATGGCGCGTCAGCTCGAGGATGCCGCTCGCGAGCACGCTGCTCGTGCTGGCGCCGGAGCCGAAGATGGTCGAGAAGAGCGTGATGAGCTCGCCGTGGGTCAGCTCGCCTTCGAGGTCCTTCGCCTGCGCGAGATGGGTCAGCAGATCGTCGCGCGGCTCCTTGCGCCGCTTCTCGTAGAGCTTCGCGACGTAGTCCATCGATTTCTGGATCGCTTCGTTGGCCGCGGCGCGCAGCTCGGGCGTCACCTTCGGGCCGAAGCAGTCGACGATGTTGACCCGCGACATCGCGGCGAAGGAGCCCGAGAGCTCGTCGGCGCTGATGCCGAGGAAGTCCATCATGACGAGGCGCGGGAGGGGCGCGGCGTAGTCCTTGTGGACGTCGAGCGTGCCCGCGCCGCGGATGCGGTCGAGCAGCGCGTGGGCATGCTTTCGGATCAGCGGGCGGATGGCGTCCATGTTGCGCTTCGAGAGCGCGCCGGTCGCCCGGGAGCGGACGCGGCGATGGTCGTCGCCCTCCATCACGCCGATCGCGTTGCTGCGCCAGCTATGCATCGGATCGCCGGGCCGGAAGCCGCGGCGCTCGAGGACCTCGATGCCCTCGGCGATGAAGTCGGTGCCCTTGACCGCCCAGGCGGCGTCGTTCCAATGCAGCGGGACGACATGGCCCTGGTCGTTCTGGGCGACGCGGTGCTCGGCCCGCAGGCGCCGGTAGACGCTGTAGGGATCCTGCCAGTAGGCGGGGTCGTCGATCGGCAGGACGGGAATCGATTCGCGCATGGGGCGGCACTCTCTCCGGCTTCGTCGCGGCTCCGTCGCGTCTGCGCCGAGCAGTCGGGTCGCGGGCAAGCGTCGCGCGGCTTCGTCGAACGTCGAGGCGCGCGAGGCGACCCCGACGGGCGGTTTTGGATCCGTTCGGCGCTAGGCTAACACTCCGGAACCCCGCAGCGCCGCCCGTCGGCCGCGTCTGCCCGCGCGATCGACGAACCGTGCTCGATCGAAAAGAGGAGTCCCCCGTCATGACCCGAAACGCCGAGATCATCGATCGCTTCATCGCTGCCTGGAGCAAGAGGGACGTCGACCTGATCATGAGCTTCTTCACGCCGGATGCCGTCTACATCAACGTGCCGATCGATCCCCCGAACGTCGGATCGGAGATGATCCGCAAGACGATCGAAGGCTTCGTCGGCATGGCCGAGGCCGTCGAGTTTCGCGTCCACCATCAGGGCGAGTCGCCGACGGGCACCGTGCTGAACGAACGGACCGACCGCTTCAAGATCGGCGGCCGCTGGGTCGAGGCGGGCGTCATGGGCGTCTTCGAGCTCGAAGACGGCAAGATCAAGGTCTGGCGCGACTATTTCGACCTCGGCCAGTTCACGAAGGCGATGACCGGCGAGGCCTGAGGCCCGCTGCGGGCGACGTCCGAGTCGCAGCGCGCAGCTGCCCGAGGCGCGCCGATCGACTCATCGGGCCGACGCCGCGGCGTCCCGGTTCGCCGCGGCGAGCCGTTCGCGCAGGCTCGGGAGCACCTCGCGGCCCAGGCGCTCGATCTGCTCGAGGATCGCTGCTCCGTCGATCCCGACCTGATGGATGCGGAGGTTCAGCGCCTGGGAGCCGGTCGCCCGGGCCGCCCGGGCGAGGCGATCCGCGAGCTCATCGGCGCTCTCGGCCGACACGAGCTCGTCGCCGCCCCAGCTCGACTGCGTCTTCTGCGACGTGTAGCTCTTGTAGAAGGCGAGCTGGCTCTTCGACGCCTCGCCGGGCGGTCGCCCGAGCCAGGCTCTTCGGATCAGGATCCGCTGCGGCGGCCCGCCGGCGGCGGCATGGATCGCCGAGAGCGACGCGAGATGCTCGGGGGTCTGGAGCGAGTCGTAGAGAAGGCCGACGCCGAGCGCCGCCGCCCGCAGCACGGCGGGCCGGCTCTGGGCGGCGACCACGATCGGCAGCGGCGAGCGGGCGCAGCGCTGCAGTGCCGCGTCCCGGCCGAGCGGCTCGGGCGCCTCGCCGCGCAGGGCGCCGACGATCCGCGGCAGGGCGTCCGCGTGGACGCGGAAACGCGCCGCCCAGTCGAGCTCGGCGAGCTCGAAATCCTGGGCGAGACCGCCGACGGCGAAGCCCGCGCCGACCCGGCCCGGATGGCGGGCGGCGAGCCAGGCGAGGTCCTCCGCCGTCTGCGACCAGTGCCGGAGCGGGAGCAGGA
>CAZFKD010000075.1:3425-12165 GCA_964519695.1 uncultured Spirochaetaceae bacterium | reverse complement strand
AGCGCTGCGGCGGGTGCTCGCGGGGAGTGGCGCAGAGCTCGTGCTCCACGGCCACAAGCATCTGCGGCGCGTCCACTTCCTCGACGGGCCGCAGACGCCGATTCCCGCGATCGGGGTTCCGTCTTCGTCCGAGGTCGGCAGCCGCCCGGAGCGAACGGCGCAGTACCACCTCTACGCCGTGCGCGCGCTCGGGCCCGGGGCGGGATTCTCGCTGTCGGTCGAGGTGCGGGGCTTCGATCCGGAGCAGAGGCGCTTCGAGGCGCTTCCGGACGTTCTGCTCTGAGCCGGCTGGATCGAGCGCCCGCCCGGAACGCGACAGGCGACCGCATGTCGGGCTGCGACGGGATTCGTTGTCGGCTCTTCGAGCGCGTTCGCTTCGCCTAGCTCGCCGGCGAAGAGCGCTCCGTCGCCGCGCGGCGCTCGGCCAGGATCTTCCGGACGAGCACGAGATCCGCGAGCTTGTCGACGTCGACCGCCGCTTCCGCCTGGGGCAGGGCGATCGGCTCGACGCGGATCCCGAGCACGCCGGAAACCCGTTCGAAGGCCTCCTCGAGCGTCAGCCGACGCATCACGAAGCGCAGCAGGTTGCGCAGCCCGAAGGCCCGCGCGATCCGCCAGGGGCGTTTGCGAAGCCCCTCGACGCGCTGCCAGAACAGCGCGGCGCCGCGCGCGGCGGGGCGCCGGAACAGGAAGAGATTGGCGCCCGAGTAGGCCTCGCCGCGGAAGCGCAGATAGGTCCGCCGCGTCTCGGGAAAACGGGCCTCGATCCGGCTGCGGGGGACGAGAGCGAGACAGAGATCGGCGGCGCTGTCGGCGCTCGCCGTGAAGAAATGCTCGAGCATCGCGTCGTCGAGCAGGGCGTGGTCGGCCGTGGTCACCAGGATCGGGCCGGCGTCGAGACCGAGCCGATCGAGGCTCTCGAGCACGCTGCGGGAGGGGGAGCCGGTGCTCTGCAGGACCTCGACGCGACCCTCGGCCTGCCAGCGCACGAAATCGGGGAGGGCAGCGAGCAGCTCGGGGCGGTCGATGTTGACGAGCACCCGTTCGATCGAGGGCCATCCGAGCAGGCGGCGCACGACCCGGACGAGCATGGGCTCGCCTTCGATGTCGAGGAGGGCACGGTGGGGCGCGCCGTCGCTTTCGTCCGGTCCCGGGCGACGCCCGGCCAGCACGATCACCCGCCGCGGACCCACGCTGGCTGCGGCGCGATCAGCCGACAGGAGCGAGGTTGCGCAGCGCCGAATCGATCGCGTGCACCTCGGCGAGCAACCGGTCGAGATCCTCGAAGCTGATCTGGCTCGGGCCGTCGCAGGGGGCGTTCTCGATGTCGGGATGCGTCTCGATGAAGAGCGCGTCGATGCCGGTGGCGACCGCAGCGCGGGCGAGCGGCGCGACGAAGCGGCGATCGCCGCCCGAGGAGCCGCCGTTGGCGCCGGGGTACTGGACCGCATGGGTCGCGTCGAAGCAGACCGGTGCGAACGCCCGCATCTGGACGAGGCCGGCCATGTCGGTCACGAGATTGTTGTAGCCGAAGCAGGTCCCGCGGTCGGTCAGCAGGACGTCTTCACAGCCGTAGTGCTTCAGCTTGTCGACGGCGTGGCGCATGTCGTGGGGAGCGACGAACTGGCCCTTCTTCACGTTCACTGCGACCCCCGCCGCCGCGCAGGCGGCGATCAGATCGGTCTGCCGCATCAGGAACGCGGGAATCTGGATGATGTCGACGACCTGGGCCGCGATCTTGGGCTGGCTCGGGTCGTGGACGTCCGTCAGGAGCGGCAGGCCCGTCTCGCGCTTGACGGCGGCGAGCGTTCGCAGGCCCTCGTCGATGCCGGGGCCGCGGTAGGAGTCGTGGCGGGAGCGATTCGCCTTGTCGAAGGAGGCCTTGAAGACGAGCGGGAAGTCGTGCTTCTCGGCGAGCTGCTGGATCGTGCGGGCGACCTCGATGGTGTCCTGCTCGTTCTCGATCACGTTCAGACCGCAGATCAAGAGCAGCGGCGCACCGTCGCCGACCGTAAGATTGCCAATCTTCATTCGCATCCTCTCTCGTGTGCACACTCCGGAAAGCATCCCGATTGATGCCACCGGGCCCCCCTTGTGCAGCCCCCTCGGCGTTCGGTCACGACCGATTCGCGGCGCTTAGTATCCCCGGATCCCGTCAGGCGTCGAGGACTCCGGAGTCCCTCGACGGGTTTCTCGGCGAAACAAGCGCCGATCTTGTAGCAAAATGAACGCGTGCGGCATCGTGAGGGTCCGATCGGCGCGAGACGGGGTGGTTCTCGACCCACCGAGTCGCCGATCGTCGGGCTGGGTTAGACTGCGCGCCCGATGCCCCCCACCGGTACAGGCCGCCCGCGCGCGGCCGGCGGTCCGCTCGCGCCCGGCGAGCGACCGCGGGACGACGACGGGGAGGAGCGGCCCGGATGAGCCGACGCACGTGGGAAGCCGACGCCGCGTACGCGCGCGCGCTGCGGGAATCGATGGAATGCGTCGTCCTGCCCGCCCGCCCCGGCGCGATGCCCTGCGATCGCGCCCCCGTCGAAATCTTCCTGGGCACCGAGCCGGCGCAGTACCGCGCCAATCGCGTCTTCGGCTATTCGATCGAGAAGGTCCGCGATCCGGGCCGCGAGATCCGCATCCATCTGATGTCGGAGCTCGAAGGCTTCGACCGCCGCGGCTGGACGACCGGCTTCACCAACTACCGCTTCGCGATCCCCGCCCTGGCCTTCGCGCAGGGCCGCGCGATCTACAACGACGAGGACGAGATCTATCGGACGGATCCCGGTCGCCTCTTCGATCTCGATCTGGGCGACCGGGGCTACCTCGCGATCTCGGACACCGAATCCTCCGTCATGCTGATCGATTGCGAGCGGATGGCCCCGGTCTGGACCCTCGACGAGGCGCAGCACGGCTGGAAGCGGGCGCTGCTGCGCAAGGCTTCGAAGGCGACCGGCCATCGCGGCGATCTCGCGCCCGGCTGGAACGCGCGCGACGAGGAGTTCGTCCCCGGCGAGAGCCATCTGCTCCACTACACGACCCTGCATACCCAGCCCTGGCGCCCCTTCCCCGAGCGCTTCGTGTATCAAGAAGGCGCCTACACCGGCCTGTGGCACGACCTCGAGCGCGAGGCGATCGCCCGCGGCTTCGAGCTCTTCCACCGCGCGGCGCCGAGCAAGCGCTTTGCGGCCCTGCGCGCGCGGCTCGGGGACGTCGCGCGCGGCGAGCTGCCGAGCGGGATCGCGGCGAGCGGAGAGATCGCCCTCAATGTCGAGGCGCTGGTGCGCGAGGCCAAGGGCCGCAGCCTCGTCGAGCTGCTGCCGGATCTGCGCGGCACGTCGACTGCGCGGCCCGGGCGCTTCGGGCTCGACGTCGAGCAGCGGGTGGGCCTGCTCGAATGGCTCGCGGAGGGCGAGGGGGCGCTGCCGGCGTGCGACGGCGTCGTCTGCGCGGACGGTCTCGAGGGCCTGCCGGTCTGGGACATTCCCTGGGTCATCGACTCGCTCTTCGCGCGCGCGCGCGGCTTCGTCTTCGCGGCGGTGCGTTGTCAGGACCTGCCGCGCCGGCGGCTGCTGTATCCACCGGCGGGCACGGCGTTCACCGCCGCCTGGTGGCGCTCGCATTTCGAGGCCGCGGCGGTGCGTCATCCACAGGTCCGCTGGACGCTGCTCACGACCCGCGGGCGCGACTTCGCCCACGACGGCCATCATTTCGTCGCCGGCGGCCCGCGCCCGGGCGCGACGCCGCCCCGCATCTGGACCCTCACGGACGGCGACCCGGATCACGAGCGCGCGACGAGCGCGCTCGCGAACGCGCTGGGCGGGGCCTGTGCGGTCTTCGGGCCGGAGAGCCCGGCGTTTTCACCGCCCTGGCCCGAGCTGCTGATCGTCGCGGGTCGGAGCGTCGCGGAGCGCGCGCGGCGACTCCGGGCCGAGGCGCACGGCCGCTGTCTCGTCGTCGCGATCGGCCAGGGCGCGGCAGTGCCGATCGACGCCGTCGACCTCGCCGTGATTCCGACAGGCGATGCGATCTTTCCCCATCCGAAGCTCATCGAGATCGAGCAGCCGCTCGTCGCGGCCCCGGCGCGTGGTGCAGCGCGGTCCGGCTCGCTCGCGGCGCAGCTCGCGGCGCTGGCCGAGCCGCGGATCGTCGTGCGGCTCGATCTCGAGGGGAGCGAGCGGGCCTGGGCGCCGGAGGCGATCCGCGAGATCGGTCGGCGGGTCGAGGCCAGCGCGGCGCGCCTCGGCGGCTCGGTCGTGCTCTGGAGCCGGCCCGGCCTCGCGCGGGATCAGCTCGATGCCTGGCGCCGCGCGCTCGGCCCGCTCGCCTTCGACGCGGCCGAAGGCGTGGGGAGCGACGCGTCGGGTCGACCGATGGCGCAGGAGGAGATCGCTCGTGCGCTCCTGGCCGCCGGCGATCTGTTCATTCATCTCGCCGGCTCGGACGCGGCGCTCGCGGAGATGGTCGCGACGGGGCGGCCGGTGTTCGTCGGACCGGACGTTCCGCGATCGACCGCGTCGTCACAGGGCAGCCTGCCGGGCGCCATCCGGCATCGCATCGCCGACGCGGTCGTCGCGCGCGCCCGCGCGAAGCCGGCCAATGATCGAGGGACGACGCGGCCGCAGGAAGGGCTCGAGTGGCTCTGCGCGCGGGCGATCGAATCCGGATTCGTGAGGCCACGCGGCGCGCGCGAGCCGCTCCGAGCGCGGCTGCTCGCCGCCGGTCAGGTGCGGCCCTTTGATGCGGTGCTCTCGGCCGCGGATCGGACGGGGTTCCCGCCTCCGCCCGCGAGCGAGCTCGAGCGCGTCGCTGCCCGGGTTCGCAGGCTGCTCGGGATGCCCGCGCGTCCGGATTAGGCGCCTCGCCCGAGAGGGCCGCGCGTCGCCTCAGGCGAAGTGCTGGACGATCCGGCCGACGGCTTCTTCGACCTTGGCGCGGAAGCCGAAGGCCGACAGCCGCAGGTAGCCCTCGCCGCAGGAGCCGAAACCCGATCCCGGCGTTCCGACGACGTTCGCCTTCGACAGGAGCGCGTCGAAGAACTGCCAGGAATCGAGGCCGTTCGGCGTCTTCATCCAGACGTAGGGCGCGTTGACGCCGCCGAAGGTCGTGAAGCCCGCCTTCGAGAGGCCCGCGCGGATGATCGAGGCGTTGGCCATGTAGTAGTCGATGTTGGCCTCGATCTCCTTGCGTCCGGCATCGGAGTAGATCGCCGCGGCCGCGCGCTGGACGGGGTAGGCGACGCCGTTGAACTTGGTGCTGGTGCGCCGGTCCCAGAGGCTCGCGACGGAGACGGCTTCGCCGCGGGCGCTCCGACCCATGAGCTCCTTCGGGATCACCACGAAGGCGCAGCGGATGCCGGTGAAGCCCGCCGTCTTCGAATAGCTGCGGAACTCGATCGCGCATTCGCGGGCGCCGGGGATCTCGAAGATCGAGCGGGGCAGCTCCGGATCGGTGATGAAGCGCTCGTAGGCGGCGTCGAACAGCAGGATCGCGCCGTTCGCGCGCGCCCAATCGACCCACTTCACGAGCTCGGCCTTCGACGCGACGGCGCCCGTCGGGTTGTTCGGGGAGCAGAGATAGACGAGATCGGCCGGCCGCGTGGGGAGCGAGGGCAGGAAGCCGGACGCCTCGGTGCACGGCAGGTACTGGATGCCCGCATAACGCCCGTTCGCGCCGGCCGATCCGGTTCGGCCCGCCATCACGTTGGTATCGACGTAGACCGGGTAGACTGGGTCGGGAATCGCGATGGTCGCGTCCTCGGCGAAGATCTCCTGGATGTTGCCCGAGTCGCATTTCGACCCGTCCGACACGAAGATCTCGTTCGGATCGATCTCGACGCCGCGATCCGCATAGTCGTGCCGGGCGATCGCCTCGCGCAGGAAGGCGTAGCCGCGCTCCGGGCCGTAGCCCTTGAATCCGCTCGCCTCGGCCATCTCGTCGACGGCAGCGTGCATCGCCTGGCGTACCGAGGCCGCGAGCGGGAGCACGACGTCTCCGATCCCCAGCCGGATCACGTCCGCCTTCGGATTCGCGCTCTGGAACGCGCCGACGCGGCGGCCGATCTCGGGGAAGAGATATCCCGCGGCCAGCTTCTGGTAGTGGTCGTTGATGCGTGCCATCGCCGTGGTCTCCCGAAATGCCGACGGTCTCCGGAGGTTGGAGCCCGTGATCGCAAGGCGGCCGATGTCGGCCGGGGCGCGAGGCTATCAGGAAGCGATGGTGGCTTCAATTTCCGAGGTTCGGCGCATCCGCGCCGAGCGCGCGGGAGCACGCTCGCACGGCGGGGGTTCGGAGCTCGCGGGACCAGACCCGCTGCACCAGGCAGACCCGCCCGGCCTCGATGAATGCGCGTATCCGGAGCTCGAGCTCGAACTCGTCTTCCGTCTCTTCGGCCAGGGCGGCGACGAGACTTCCGAGCTCGACCGGCTCTCGGCCGAGCAGTGCCAATGCGTGGGTCACGGGACTCTCGATTCGGAACCCTTGGAGCTCGACGGTCATGATCATCCCCCTGCGATGCCCGGACCCGAGAGCAGAAAGCGTGCCAGGAGCGTCGTGCTGCCGTCGGTCGCGGGCTGGCGCCGAAAATGCGAGGAAAGTCGGGGAGGAGCGTGGATCCCGCGGTGGGGGGAGGGGAATTCCGCTGAGCAGCGGGAACGGTGGAGGACCCGAAACGGAACGTTTCGGGACGCTCGGCACGGGATTGCGTACCGATCGGAACAGCTCGCCGTGCGGGCCGGATCGCGAAGTAAAAAGTGCATCCGGCGGATCGCTCGCCGTTGCCGTCCGCTGCTAGATTGCGGGCCGTCGATCGGTGATGCGCAGAGGCCGATCGTCGGGGCGACCCGCCGAGAGCGCGGGGGAGACGCCATCGGGCCGCCGGCGATCGCGCCGCGATCGATCGCGGGCCCGGCGCGAGCTTTCGATGTTCCGCGCAAGGCGATCCCGCGCGAACTCGAGCGAGTTCACGCGAGTTCACGCGAGTTCACGCGAGTTCACGAGAGTTCACGAGAGTTCACGAGAAGAGGGGAGAGCGAACGATGACGACCGGATCGAAAGAGAAGAGCGGATACGTCGACGACGTGAAGACCGTCGAGCTCTACGGCTATCCCCAATGCCCCTACTGTACACGCGTGCTCAACGCGATCTCGATGCTCGGCATCGAGGTGCCCCTGCGCAACACCATGACGGACGACGCGGCCAACTCGGCGCTCCTCGCCGCCACGGGCCGCGAAACCGTGCCCGTGCTCCGGATCGAGATGCGTGACGGGACGGTCCGATGGCTGCCGGAGTCGAAGGACATCGTGCGATTCCTGACCGACCGTTTCGATCGCGAGACCGAGTTCATCGAGGGCTATTGAAGAGCGGCTCTCATGCGCGAGCTTGAGCGTGCGCCCCGTTCGTCTAGCATCCTTGCGTGCTCGCCATGCGATATCACGGAGATCGTCGCCCTCTCTCGGCCGACGAGATCCCGCGCCCGGAGCCGGGGCTCTTCGAGGTCCGGATCGCCGTCTCCGTCTGCGGCGTCTGCCGGACGGATCTCCACGTCGTCGACGACGATCTCCCCGCAGCGAAGCGCCCGATCGTCCCGGGCCACGAGATCGTCGGTCGTGTCGAGGCCCTCGGGTCCGGCGTCGAGGGACTCGCGATCGGCGACCGGGTCGGTGTTCCCTGGCTCGGCTCGACCTGCGGCGAATGCGGCCCCTGTCTTCGGGGGCGGGAGAATCTCTGCGATCGACCCCGCCTGACGGGCTACCACGTCGATGGTGGTTATGCCGAGGCCTGCATCGCCGATTCGCGCTTCTGCTTTCCCATCCCGGAGTTCTACGACGACGTCGAGGCCGCCCCGCTGTTATGTGCCGGGCTGATCGGATATCGCGCGCTGCGGATGGCGGGGGAAGCACGTCGGATCGGGCTCTACGGGTTCGGCGCGGCCGCCCACCTGATCGCCCAGGTCGCGCTCTTCGAGAGGCGCGAGGTCTTCGCGTTCACCCGCCCGGGCGACCTCGAAGCGCAGTCCTTCGCCCGTTCGCTCGGCTGCGCCTGGTCGGGCAGCTCGCTCGACTCGCCGCCCTCGGAGCTCGAGAGCGCGATCCTGTTCGCGCCCGACGGCGCGCTCGTTCCGCGCGCGCTGCGCGCCGTCGGCAAGGGCGGCACGGTCGTCTGTGCGGGGATCCACATGTCGGACATTCCGGCCTTCGCCTATCGCGACCTCTGGGAGGAGCGCATGATCCGAAGCGTCGCGAACCTGACGCGAGCGGACGCTCGGGCCTTCCTCGAGCTCGCGCCGCGCGTCCCCGTGCGCTGCGCGACGGAGGTCCATCCGCTCGGGGGGGCGAACGAGGCGCTCGCGCGTCTGCGGGCGGGGCGGGTCACGGGGGCGGCGGTGCTGCGGGTCTCTGCGGCGGGAGAATGACTGCGAGTCCCGGTCGGGGATGTCCCTGCGCGATTCGTTCGGTCGCTCGCGGACACGCTCGAAGCCGTCGCCGCTCGCTCGCTGGCCGAGTATGTCGGCCGGGCTCCGCGATGGGCGATCCGAGTCGTCATCGCTCGGGCTCGTGTCGTTCGTGTGGGCGCCACGGGGCGCTTCGGAGCGTCCGCCGACCCTCGAGAAGGGGAGTACGTAGAGTGGTGAATCGACGAACGACAGGTCGCCGGTCTCCGATCGGGATCGTCCTCTGCGCGGGCCTCGCGGGCATCGGACTTTCGGGCGGGGCTTCGGCCCAGGAGACGGGGCCCTCCGTCCTGC
>CAZFKD010000075.1:1162-3415 GCA_964519695.1 uncultured Spirochaetaceae bacterium | reverse complement strand
CTGCTCGGCTCGGGGGTCGGCATCGTGGGTTCGCGCGACGCCGAGATCGGCAGCGACGAGCTCGACATCACCTGTCGGGACGGCGGTCTCGCGGATCTCTCGCTCGGTTATCGCGTCGCCCGGCACGTTCGGGTCGAAGCGAACGTCAACTACCGCCAGCATCAAATCGACGACATCAACGGCGAGAGAGTCGATGGATTCGCCCACAAGGGCGACGTCCACGTGCTCGGTGCCCTCGCGAACGTGCTCCTCGACTACCCGCTCGGCGCCCAGATCGAGCGAGACTCGCTTCCGTACGCGATTTCGTACGTCGCCGTCGGCATCGGCGTGCTCTGGACGAAGCCCCGCGCCGAGCTGCGGCAGGCGCCGGTCCAGAAGATCCGGGGCGAGGAAGCGGAGCTCGCCTGGAACCTGCTCCCGGGCGTCGAAGTCCCGATCACCCGCCGGGTCGGCCCGCAGGTCGGTTACCGGTATCTCGAGTCGCGCGACGCGAAATGGCATCTCCGGACCGGCGAGACCCTGGTCGGCTACGTCGGTGCGGCGTGCCGGGCCCACGAGGCGCGCTTCGGCATCCGCATCGGGTACTGATCCGCGCTTCGTTGCGCGCCGGATTGCTAGGCGAGCCCGAGCTCGCGATCCTGCTGCTCCGGGTCGAGATGCTCGAACTGGATGATCTCGAGGCGCTCGAAGGCCTCGCGAACCCGGGGCGTGATGAGCCCGAGCCGCCGCAGGTTGGGCACGATCCGCATGAAGAGCATCGAGCGGAAGATCTGGCCCGTCGGCGAGGTCATGACGGCTTGCCGTACGGCCTCGACCTCCCAGCCCATCGCCCGGGCGATCTCCGCTCCGGCCAGCCGGTTTCGCATCAGCTCGCAGGCGTAGATGATGAAGTCCTCCCGGTCGCGAAGCTCTCCGCCCGAGAGGCCGCGATAATGATCGCGGAGCGCGAGCATGCCGAAAGCGACGTGGCGGGACTCGTCCTTCATGACGTAGTGCAGGAGCTGCTTGAGCAACGGCTCCCTGGCGGTCTTCCAGAGGCTGCCGAAGGCGGCCATCGCGAGACCCTCGATGATGATCTGCATGCCCAGGAACTTGAAGTCCCAGCGCGAGTCGGTGATGGTCGCGTCGAGCAGCTCCTTCAGCGATTCGCCGATCGGCCATTCCCATTCGAGCTTCTCGTTGACGTAGCGGGCGAAGACCTCGACATGGCGCGCCTCGTCCATGGTCTGCGAGGCCGCATAGTACTTGCCGTCGATCCAGGGCACGCCGCCGACGAGCTGGGACGCGACGATCAACGCGCCCTGCTCGCCGTGCAGGAATTGCGAGAGCTGGTTCGCGATCTGCGCGCGGCCGAGCCGGTTGCGTTCGCGTGCGTCGAGCTTGCGCGCGGGCGCGAAGTCGGAGAGCGGGTCGAACTGCGACGGCACGAGCTCGAGCTCGGGGTCGACGTCGAGCGACCAGGCGAGCTCCGTCGTCGAGTTCCACTGCTCGCGTTTCGCCTTCTCGTAGAGGTCGCGCAGCCCTTCCTTGACGCAGCCGTAGTTCCAGACGTAGTTGCTGTCGAATGAGGTCAGGATCGACTCGATCTCGCGATCGGAGGTCGATCCCGGATCCGGCGAGGCGTATGCGCCCGAACGGACTTCGCAGTCGGACGGGAAGGAGGCGGTCGTCGTCATCGTGGCATTCTCCTGGCTGGGCGTCCGGGACGCAGGGTCAAAAGATGACGTGGAATTCAGGTCTTGACCACGCCCCCGGAGCGATTCAAGCTGAATTTGACCGCGAGTCTCGTTTCATGGGGTGGGGAGGCACGGGGAGAACTTGGGAAAGCGAGTGGGAAAGACGGTGGGGAAGCGGGTGGACGATCGGCGAGGCTCGGGGAAGACGGCGCCGAAGCCGCCCCAGCAGGCCCGCAGCCGGGCGACACGGCGACGCGTCATCGAAGCCGCGATCGCCTGCTTCGAGCGTCACGGCTTCGAGGAGACGACGACGGCGATGATCGCCGAACGGGCGCGCGTCGCCGTCGGCACCGTCTACAACTACTTCGTCGACAAACGTGCGCTGATCCTCGAGCTGCTCGACGAGACCGATCGGGAACAGGCCGATCCGGTCGTCGCGGGCCTCGATCCCGCGACCTGGCGGGGCCGACGCGATCCGCGCGATCTCACACGCACGCTGATCGACGCCGTCTTCCACGGCCAGTCCCGGCGCCCCGGCATCCAGCGCATCCTCTGGGCGCGCTATTTCAAGGATCCG
>CAZFKD010000075.1:0-1152 GCA_964519695.1 uncultured Spirochaetaceae bacterium | reverse complement strand
ATCTCACTGCTCAAGCTCAAGAAGTTCGGCAACACGAGCGTGTTGCTCCGGCTGTTCGACGAGCCCGCCGCGCGCAAGGATCCGGACTTCGAGGAGCCGTTCGAAGCGGTCCGGGCGCGGATCCGCCGCGCCATCGTCGAATTCGTGGAGGCGGTCGACGAGCAGGGAATGTTGCGGGCGGGCGTCGACCGGGAGATGGCGCCCTTCGTGATCCTGAATGCGGTGCAGTGGAACGCCACGCAGGCGTATTTCCGCGGCGATCCCGACTTTCTCGACGCGGCGGCGGCGGCGACGGCCGAGATGGTGGCGCTCTACCTGTTCCGCGACGCGCCTGCGCAGCCGCGGCCCGGCCGCCGGTCGGCGCCGCCGGCTCGTCCGGGCGGGCGTGGGGCGCAGGCGGGCCGCGTCAGAAGGAGCCGACGAGGTTGAAGAAGATGCCGTGGTTGTCGAAGGAGAGGTCCGTCAGATCCTCGGAGAAATCGGTGAAGTTGTAGCCGAGGCCGGCCTTCAGGTTGTCGCCGAAGTAGCGGTAGAGGGTCGTGAGCGCGCCGGCCCGGCGTTCGTCGAGGTCCGGCATCTCGAGCAGGCGGCCTTCGAGCGAGGCCTCCCACTTCTCGAGGAAGCGGTAGTCGGCGCGCAGGATCGCGAGATGAGCGTCGTTGTCGAAGAAGTCCGGGTCGTCGCGGTCGACGCTGACCTGGGCCAGGCGATAAGCGTATTTGGTGCCGATCGTGAGATCCCGGGTCAGGTCGTAGGAGAGGTCGATCGAGGCGATGTGGCTCTTCTGGACGAACTGGGTCGAGGAGCCGTTCTGGCCGACCTGGTCGGTCGTCGGGACGTTGTAGAAGTAGGTGTACTTCACGAGCGCGTTGAAGCGGTCGTGGAGTACCGGGCGGAAGGCATAGCCGAGGACCGCTTCGGTGAAGCCGCCGTCGAAGAAGTCGCCCTGCGAGCTGTTCGAGATGGCGTGGTTGAACTTCGCGAGCAGGCGGCCGTCCTCGTTCATCTGGTATTGCAGGTTGTTCCGGAACAGCCAGGTCGAGCGCTCGGACTTCGAGCCGTCGCTCGCCTCGGTGTCGTTGAAGACGTACTCGATGCCCGAGGAGAGCGAGAGATCGTCGAAGCGATAGCCGACCCGCAGGCCGGCGCCCC
>CAZFKD010000074.1:0-12224 GCA_964519695.1 uncultured Spirochaetaceae bacterium | reverse complement strand
TCGCGCGTGAGCTCCGCGCCTTCCTGCGCTGCGGAATCATTGCCAATGGCTTCGTAGGCGCGTACCCCGGCGGCTGCGGGCTCGAGCGCGTCGTCGCCTTCTCGTGCAAGGGCCGCGGCTTCTGCCCTTCGCGCTGCGCTACCGGCTTGCCTACGACGCGCCATTGGCGCGCGAGGTGTTCGCGAGCTTCGTGCGGTCGGTGTTCACCTCGCTGCGCCGCCGCGCCCGGAAGCAACGGGCGCTCGAGGGCGGGCACGCCGGTGCCGTCACCTTCGTGCAGCGCTTCGGTGACGCGCTCTACCCGAACGTCCACTTCCACTCGCTCGTGCTCGACGGCGTCGAAGCGCGGTCCGAGAGCGGAGCGCTGCGCTTCTACTCGGTCCCACCACCTGACGACACCGAGGTGGAGCGCGTGGCACGGCAGGTCGCGCGACGCCTTTCGCGCCTGCTCGAGCGTCGAGGGCTCGGCGACGACACATCCGACAGCGACACCTTGGCGACGGAAGAGCCGCTGCTCGCATCGCTCTATGCCGCCTCGATCACGAGCCGCGTCGCGCAAGCGCACGCAGCGGCCCCGAATCAAGCCGCTCGATGAAGGACCTCCGTGCTCCCCGGGGATTGACCCCTGCCGGACGGAAGGAAAGGCAGAAGCAGAAGACCCGAACCGGACATGTCTACTTGGCGGAGAACCGGACACTTCTATCTGGCGTCGACAGGAGCGACCCCTCGCTCTTCCCAGGCGTGTCCATGCCGATACGCTCGACCACGCCTTCGATCTCGAGCGCAGGATCGACGAGGCGGCCTCCTGCGAACCGCGGGGCGGTTCATGATCGGGGCGAGTCGTGCGATACTGAAGCCGCCGGCTACGGCGTGAATGAGGAGGGGTCATGAGCCATCACGAGACGCATCCCGGTCACGAACACGTCCATGGCGAGATCTGTGGGCATCGCGCAGTTCGCCACGGCGACCACACCGACTACTTGCACGACGGTCACCTGCACCGCGTCCACGCCGACCACGTCGACGAATGCCGGATCGAGGAGGGCGCCGCGAATCCGGCGCGTTGCACGCCGCAGCATGCGTGCGGCGCTCACGCCGGCGACCATGTGCACGGTGCAGGGTGCGGTCACGAAGCGGTGCCGCACGGTGACCACGTGGACTACCTCGTCGCCGGTCACCTCCACCGTGCCCACGGTGCGCACTGCGACGACCACGGCGCGCTCGGCTAACCGCGGAAATCGCCCCCTCGGCGAGCCACTCGCCCAGCAGCAGCGGCTCGCCGGGCCGACGCAGCTTCGCACGCTGCGTCGAACCGATTGCTCTCGACCGGCACCTCCTGCCCGACTCGTGGAGGAATCGCGGGCAGATGCTCGAATGGATCGTCGTCGGCGGAGGCGTGCACGGCACGCTCGTTGCTCACCATCTGGTCTGTCTCGGATGCGTCGCGCCGGACCGGATCCGCATCGTCGATCCGCACGACGAACTCCTCGCGCGCTGGCGGCGCTCCACGCGCAACACGGGAATGGAGTTCCTGCGATCTCCCTCCGTGCATCATCTCGACGTCGACCCGCATGCGCTCGCGCAGTTCGCACGGGGGCCCGGTCGCAGGAAGAGCCGCTTCCGTGGGCGCTACGGGCGCCCATCTCTCGATCTCTTCGACGAACACTGCCGTCACCTGGTCGAGCGCCACCGCCTCGATTCCCTCCTGGTGCGCGCATCGGCGACTGGCATAGCCCGGCTCGCCGGCCGATGGCGCGTCGAAACAGATCAGGGCGTCCTGTCGGCGCGGCGCGTGCTGCTCGCGCTCGGTACGAGCGACGCGCCGGCGTGGCCGGAGTGGGCGCAGTCCCTCGCGGCTTCCGGGGGCCGCGTCGCTCACGTCTTCGACGATGCGTTCGTCAGGCCGGCGCCGGGCGCCCGCGTGGCCGTGATCGGCGCCGGCATCTCGGCCGCGCACACGGCCGTGACTCTCGCAGCGACTTCGCCGGGGTCGGTCCGCCTGCTGATGCGGCATCCGGTCCGCGTCGTCGACTTCGACAGCGATCCGGGTTGGCTCGGCCCGCGCCGGCTCGCCCGGTTCGCGCGCGAGCGCGACCTCGCAAAACGGCGTGCGACGATCCGCCGCGCGCGCCACCGAGGGTCGATGCCTCACGACGTCGCCTCCGATCTCCGCGGCGCGGTCCATCGGCGCGAAGTCACGATCACTCGCGGTGAGGTCGCGTCCTCTGCCTGCCGGGAGTACGGCGTCATTCGCCTCGATCTCGCGAGCGGGAAAAGCGTGGACTGCGACGCCGTCGTTCTGTGTACCGGCACGACGCAGACGCGACCCGGCGGCGCATGGATCACGGCGGCGATCGAAGCGCACGCGCTCCCGACGGCGCCGTGCGGATTCCCAGCAGCCGAGGCATCCCTCTCCTGGGCGCCGGGGCTCTACGTCACGGGCCCGCTCGCCGAGCTCGAGATCGGCCCCGCGTCGCGCAACATCGCCGGCGCGCGCATGAGCGCGGAGCGGCTGGTCGCCGCTTGAGCGACGCGCTGGACGGCGCGCCTCACGAAGCTGCGAAGCCCAGCGGTGCGCCGCGTGCAGGCCCGATCGTCTCCCCGTCGCGAACCACGATCGCGCCGCGCAGAAGCGTCGCCGTGAGGCGCCCGCGGAGGTACTCGCCTTCGAACGGGCTCCAGTCGCAGCGGCTGCGCAACCACGTCCGATCGAGGCGCCACTCCTGCGCGAAGTCGACGAGGACCAGGTCGGCGTCGAGCCCGGGCGCGATCGCTCCCTTGCGCGCGATTCCGAACACGCGTGCGGGTGCCGCACTCGTCAGCTCGACGGCACGTTCGATCGAGAGGCGCCCGCGCGCGACCTCGTCGCACAGGATCGGCAGGAGCGTCTGTACGCCCGGCATCCCCGACGGACTCTCGGGGTACGGCCGCGACTTTTCCTCCAACGTGTGCGGCGCGTGATCCGAACCGACGACGTCGATGCGCTCTTCGCGAACCGCACGCCAGAGCGCTTCGCGATGGCGCGCGTCGCGAATCGGCGGGTTCATCTGCGCGAGCGACCCGAGCCGCTCGTAGCAGTCGGGCGCGACGAGGCGAAGATGCTGCGGCGTGCACTCGACCGATGCGACGTCTCGGTGGTCGGCGAGGAGCGCGAGTTCTTCCTCCGTCGTGACGTGGAGGACGTGCACGCGCCGCTTCGTGCGGCGCGCGAGTTCGAGCAGCCGGCGCGTCGCACGGAGAGCCGTCTCGACGTCGCGCCAAGACGGATGCGACGCGGCGGTGGCGCCCTGCCCGATTTCGCTACGGCGCTCGCGGAGCCGAAGCTCGTCCTCGGCATGCACGGCGACGCGTCTCCTCGTCATGCGCAGCAGGTGCTCCATCGATCGATCCTCGTGGACGAGCAGATCTCCCGTAGACGAGCCCATGAAGACTTTGACTCCGCAGCAGCCCGGATGCGTCTCGAGCGCGGCGAGATCGTCGAGATTCTCCGGCGTCGCACCGACGTAGAAGGCGTAGTCGCAGTACGCGCGGCCGGCCGCGCGGCGCAGCTTGTCGGAGAGCGCGGCGGCGTCGATCGTCGGAGGCCGCGTGTTCGGCATCTCGAACACGCTCGTGACGCCGCCCACGATCGCGGCCTCGCTCCCGCTCGCGAGATCCTCCTTGTGCTCGAAACCGGGCTCGCGGAAATGGACCTGGGTGTCGATCGCGCCGGGCAGGACGTGGAGATGCGATGCGTCGAGGAACGCAGCGGCCTTCGCGCGCGACAGGTCTCCGACGGCGACGATCGTCTCGCCGCGGATCCCGACGTCGGCTCGCGTCACGCCTTCCGTCGAGACGACGCGTCCGCCGCGCACGAGGAGATCGAGCGCCTCGTCGTCGCCGGCCATGGCGGTCAGTCCATCGCCGCCTCGTAGAGACGTGCGACACACTCGGGAGGCAGGGGCTTCGGGTTCGTGAACATGATCATGTCGGCGAGCGCGTCGGCGACGAGCTGCGGGATCAGGTCCGGGGTCCCGCCGAGTTCGCGAATCGACTTGTCGACACCGACGCGAGCGCGTAGCTTGCACACGGCCTCGATCGCCGCGCGGGCGCCCGCCGCGTCGCTCGCGCCGTTCCCGCCCGCGCCGAGCGCCTCGGCGACGCGCGCGTACTTCGCCGCGCACACGTCGGCGTTCTCGGCCATCACGTGCGGCAGCATCGTCGAAAGCGTCTGTCCGTGTGCGGCGTGCAGCCGCGCCGACAGCGGATGGCCGAGGCCGTGGCACGCGCCGAGTCCGGCCACGTTGAACGCGATCGCCGCCATGCTCGAAGCGAGCAGCATCTGTGCGCGCGCTTCGACGTCTGCGCCGTCGTCGTACGCGCGGGGCAGATACGCACCGACCATGCGGATCGCGCCGATCGCAACGGCGTCCGAGTAGGGCGTCGCGTTGCGCGCCGTGAAGGCCTCGATCGCATGCGTGAGCACGTCCATGCCGCAGGTCGCGGTCGGATACGGCGGCAGGCCGATCGTCAGCGACGGGTCGAGCAGCGTCGCTTTCGGCTGCACGCTCGGATGCGCGACGTAGAGCTTCCGGCCGAGCTGCGTGTCGGTGATCACGCCGAACATGTTCGTCTCGGATCCCGTGCCGGCGGTCGTCGGGACCGCGACGACGGCTGCGCCCGCGTGCGGAGGCTGCTTGCCGAAGAGGATCTCCGAGAGCGGCCCCGGGTTCGGACCGAGCAGCGCGATCGCCTTCGCGGCATCCATCGCCGAGCCGCCGCCGAACGCCACGACGACCGCGCCGTCGAGCGCGCGCAACGCCTCCGCGCCTTCGGCCACGTTGCGATCCGTCGGATTCGCGTCCACGCCCGAGAAGACGCGCACGGCGAGCCCCGCGCTGCGCAACTTCTCCTCGCACGGAGCGACGAGCCCGGCCGCGACCACGCCCGGATCCGTCATGATCAGAACGGATCGGCCGCCCAGCCGCTCTACGACGAGCGGGAGCTGGCCCACGCTGCCCTTCGCAAAGACGATCTGCGGAAGCGGCTGGATCGAGAACTGAGACGAAGCGAGCAAGTCGGTCTCCTTCACGAGAGATGCGTGATCGACCAAGGCACGAAGCGCGCGCCTCGCGGAGCGAGTGGGTCGGGATGCCTGCGCCAAGCTGCGAAGCCGGCTGCGATCTCGCGGTCCGTGAGCAGACATTCGTGTAGGTCGGACGCGATGCGCGCGGCGTCGAGGGCCGGGCCCAAGAACGCGATTCGCTGCTCGCGATCGCCGAAGCGCGCATCCCACTCCGCCTCGATCGAGCGGCGCGCGTCGCTGCAGCGCGGCCACGCCGTCCTCGGTACGGATGCCCACCAGCGACCCGCGAGAAACAGCCGCGTCACGGCGCCCGCCCGCGAGAAGCCAAGGACTTCGTCGGGACGACCCGCGAGCCAGAGCCGTCCTTTGGCCCGCACGCATCCCTGTCGGAGGTCGTCGAACCAACGCGCGAAGCGTCCTGCATGAAACGGCACGCGCGATCGAAACGCGTATCGCTCACGTGCGTCGGTCGCGCACGACGACGGGTCGCGCAGCGCCTTCGCCCACGCCGCTTCGGGCACGGCCTGGTCGACGTCGCTCGTTCGCGAAGCCCACGCGAGGACGCAGGCGTCGACCGCTGCTGCCACGGACTCGGTGAAGTGGAGCGATGCGCCGGGAGCGAGGCAGCGAAGCAGGTCTCCGTGACGGGCCGCGTCGACGACGCTGCCGAGCACCAAGATCTCCGTTGCCGCCTCGATCCGTTCGAGCAGCAGATCGGCGACGTGACGAAGATCGCGCGGGTTGGCGTGGAATCCGCGATCGGACAGCAGTTCCCACGAGCCGAGATCCCGATCGATCTCTGCCGAGTCGAGTAAGGAGACGACTTCCATGCCATCGAACGCGGATCGCGTTGCATCGCCGCCGAGACGATGCGCCGCCGCGACGAGCGGTTCGACGCTCGGCGGAAGCAGCGACACCTCGAAGCCGCTCGGGACGCGATCCGCAATCCGTCTTGCGGCTTCGTACAGCGCGCCGGAGGGCCACCCGGTGACCAGCACGGAGCGGCGAGCGCGGCCGACTGCAGACGGAGCGGACACGCTCGGACGCAGACCCGCCAGCGAAGCGTGTCGCTCGACCGAACCGACGCAGCCCGCCGCGACGGAGCTCAACGTTCTCTGATGCGGCGCGGCAAGGATTGAACCCTCGAGTCTTCTGATTGCACCCAAAGGTGCCCGTGGCCCGCGCCGGGTTCCTCGCGGAACCCAGTGCAATCGGGAGGCACCCTCGACTGAATCTCTCGGGAGGCTGCAGCAATGGATCTTTCGGTACTGCTGCTCGGCATCGGACTAGGGCTGCGTCATGCCTCGGATGCGGATCACGTCGTCGTCGTGTCGGCTCTCGTCCAGCGGGAGCCGGGGCTTCGGGAGGCGGCCCGCGTCGCTGCGCTCTGGGGCGCAGGGCACACCGCCGCTTTTCTCGCAGTAGGCCTCGCGATTGTTCTTGGCGAAGTGCGTTTCCCTCCCGCATACGAGCCGCTCGCAGAGCTGCTCGTGGCCGTGATGCTCATCGCGTTCGGTCTATGGCATCTCGCGGCGAGCCGAAGCCGGGAGTCTCTCCTCATGCCGTCGAGCGGCGCGGGCGCCCATGCGAGGCCGATCTTGATCGGTCTCGTGCACGGCGTGGCCGGCTCAGCAGGAGTTGCGCTCCTGGCAGCGACGACAATCCCGTCTCGCGCGGTCGCTGCGGCCTACCTCGCTCTCTTCGGGCTCGGAACCGTGCTGGGCATGGTCCTGCTCACGCTCGCCATGGCCCGCCCCATGAACTGGGCCATGCGGCGCGAAGGGGTCTTCCGAGATGCGGTGGCTTTCGTGGCCGCGCTTCTCAGCATCCTACTCGGGGTCACCGTTCTCCTTCGTGTGTCGGAGGTACTCCAGTGAAGAGAGTCCCCGTGACGGTGCTCACCGGTTTTCTGGGCGCGGGAAAAACCACGCTGCTGAATCGCATCTTGACCGAGAACCACGGTCGGCGGATCGCGGTGATCGAGAACGAGTTCGGCGAGATCGGAATCGATCAGGCGCTCGTGATCAACGCGGACGAAGAAGTCTTCGAGATGAACAACGGGTGCATCTGCTGCACGGTCCGGGGCGATCTGATCCGAATCCTCGGCAACCTGATGAAGCGGCGGGACAAGTTCGATCACATCCTCGTCGAGACGACCGGGATGGCCGACCCGGGGCCGGTCGCGCAGACCTTCTTCGTCGACGACGACTTGAAACACCTCTTCTCGCTCGACGGCATCGTCACTCTGGTGGACTCGAAGCACGTTCTCCTGCACATCGAAGAGTCGAGCGAATGCCAGGCGCAGATCGCGTTCGCCGACGTTCTCGTCCTCAACAAATCCGATCTCGTCGACGATCGCGATCTCGACTCTCTCGAGCGCCGCGTGAGAAGCATGAACTCGATGGCCCAGGTGTTGCGGGCGCAGAATGCGAACGTTCCGATTCCGGCAGTCATCGACGTCGGAGGCTTCGACTTGGCGCGCGCGGTGGCCACGCGCCCGACCTTCCTCGATCCGGAGTATCCGTTCGAATGGGCGGGCGCGTTCGATCTCGGCCGAGGCCGATACGACCTCGTGCTGGAGGAGGGACCCGACCCTTCGATGGATCTCGTATTGGCAGATCTTGCCGATGACGAAGCAGCGGGTTCCAAGATCGCAGCGGAACGCGCCGTGCGGATTTGGTCGGAGGCCCCGATTCCGGTGCGCCCAGGCGAGCCGATTCGGGTCGGGCTGGATCGGCCGTTTCGGCTTCGCCTCGAAGGGCCTGCGGCAAAGCATTTCGAGCTGAGAACGGCAAAGGCGGGACGCGTCGGCGTGTACACGCAGCACCTACCCGCCGAGTTCAAGCTCCGCCTTTCGCAAGAGGGACGAGAGGCGTCTCCGGTCGAGGAGCAGGAGTTCGCCGCAGGCCATGTTCACGACGAACGGGTCTCGTCGGTCGGTATTCACTTGGATGGAGAGATCGACGTAGAGCGGTTCAACCGTTGGGTGTCGCAGCTGCTTCGCGAGAAGGGCGTCGACATCTTTCGGATGAAGGGGATCTTGAACGTCAAGGGATCGCAAAGCCGCTTCGTCTTTCAAGGCGTGCACATGCTCTTCGATGGACGAGAAGACCGTCCGTGGGGTACGGCCCGGCGAGCGAGCGACTTGGTGTTCATCGGCAGGGCTCTCGATCGCGAGGCGCTGACGCGCGGATTCGAGGGGTGTCGCGCGTGACGATCGATGCACCGCAAGGGCGCGGTGAGATGCCGCCGCTTTTTCGCGTTGATCTGGGCGACTACGTCACGGCGACGAAGATCTCGAAGGCCGGCGACCTCGCTATCGTCGGGTGCGGTGACGGCAGTGTCGTCGGGCTCGAACTCCCGTCCGGTCGCGAGCGGTTCCGTGCCCTCGCGCACGATGGCGGCGTACTCGACCTGGGCGTGTCACCCGACGGCAGCCGTTTCGTTACGGGCGGACAAGAGGAATGCGCGAAGATCTGGAGTTCCAAAGGCGAGCTGCTCAACGAGCTGACGTCCGAACGAACCCACTGGGTAGAGCACGTGGCGTGGTCTCCTTCCGGGCGGCGGTTCGCGATCGCTGCCGGCCGTAGAGTCCGCGTCTGGGATGCAGACGCAGAGCCGCTGCTCGAAACCGAAGAGCTGCCAAGCACCGTCAGCGCGCTCGTCTGGCGGTCGGACGGAACGGCCATCGCGGCGAGCTGTTACGGCGGAGTCCACGTCTGGCCCTTGGTCGCCGGAGCGAAGCGGCGGCACCTCGCGTGGAAGGGTTCGCTCATCTCTCTCGCGTGGAGCCCGGACGGAAAGGTCATGGCGTGCGGCAGTCAGGATTGCAGCGTGCACTTCTGGCGCATTGCGACCGGCCGCGACTCGGAGATGACGGGTTACCCATTCAAGCCGAAGGCACTGGCTTGGGACGTCGAGTCGAAGCTGCTCGCAACCAGTGGCGACGCGACCGTGATGGTCTGGGACTTCCGCGGCAAGGGCCCGGAAGGAACGCGTCCGTTGCAGCTTTCCTCGCACCGGGGAGTCTGCACGAGCCTCGCCTTCCATCCGCGCAAGACCGTGCTCGCGAGCGGGTCGCAAGACACGTCCGTACTGCTCTGGGCGCCGCGGCGCGGGACGAATCCGATCGGCTTCGCCTTGCTGGAGGATGAGGTGACGGCGCTCGCTTGGCACCCAGAGCACCTCGCCATTCTCGGCGGCGACGCGAGTGGCCAGCTTCGCTACTGGCAGATGAGCTGACCGCGATGTTAGGGACTCGCGACGACGAAAAGCGCAGCGCGGCGATTCGAAAGATCAAGGAGTTCGCGCGCGCGCTGCTCGACGCACGCGACGACGACGTGATCGTCGTCACCGAGCTCGCGTGCACGGAGCCCGGCTGCCCGCCGGTCGAGACGGTCGTCGCGTTGCTGCGCGCCGGCCGTCCGCCCTGGCAAGTCAAACTGCACAAGCCTGCCGTCGACGTAAGCGAAGGAGATCTTCGCGCGGCGCTCCGCGATCGTGCGTCCGACGCAAGCGCAGGAACCCCGCTCGAGCGGGAGGCACTCCATACGAAGAAATGATTCTGCGCTCGGAGGTTCGATGACGAACTCGGTACCCGACCGACTGCCCGTGACCGTGCTTTCGGGATTTCTCGGCGCCGGAAAGACCACGCTGCTCAATCACGTCCTTCACAACCGGGAAGGTCGCCGCGTCGCGGTCATCGTGAACGACATGAGCGAGGTCAACATCGACGCCAAGCTGGTCGAGCGGGGCGGCGCGAGCCTCAGTCGCACGCAGGAGACACTCGTCGAGATGTCGAACGGGTGCATCTGCTGCACGCTGCGCGAAGACCTGCTGCGCGAGGTGGCCGACCTCGCTCGCGCAGGCCGTTTCGACTATCTGCTGATCGAGTCCACCGGCATCTCGGAGCCGCTGCCGGTCGCGCAGACCTTCACGTTCGAAGACGCCGAAGGCATCAGCCTCTCCTCGCTCGCGCGACTCGACACGATGGTCACGGTCGTCGACGCGCGCAACTTCCTCGCGGACTACGACGAAGCAAAAACGCTCGCTTCGACCGGGCAGGTGGCCGGCGAAGACGACGAGCGAACCATCACCGATCTCTTGGTCGACCAGGTCGAGTTCGCCGACGTCGTTGTGATCAACAAGATCGACCTCGTCTCGCAGGACGACCTCGCGCGCCTCGAGGCCGTGCTGACTGCGCTCAACCCGAGCGCACGCATCGTCCGGTCGGAGCGGGGCCGCGTGCCGCTCGATCGCGTGCTCGGGACGAACGCGTTCGACTTCGAGCGCGCGTCGAGCGGGGCGGGTTGGATGCACGAACTCGAGGGCCGTCATACGCCGGAAACCGAGGAGTACGGCATTTCGAGCTTCGTGTTCCGTGCGCGCAAGCCCTTCGATCCCGAGCGGCTCTGGGCGTTCTTCCACGACGAGAGCATCTGGTCGACGGTGCTTCGTTCGAAAGGATTTTTCTGGCTCGCGACGCGACACCATCTGATGTGGGAATGGTCGCAAGCGAGCCGCGTCTGCGCGGCGCAGCCCGTCGGAAACTGGTGGGCCGCCATTCCGCGCGATCGGTGGGGCGACGAGAAGCCCGACGCGGAGCCCATGTGGGACGCACGCTTCGGAGACCGCTGCCAAGAACTCGTCTTCATCGGACGCGGTCACGATCCAGCCGAAATCACGCGTCGGCTCGAGGCTTGCCTGATCGACGACGAGCTGGCTTCGCAGGGTTCTACCGGCTGGGAGCGACTTCCCGATCCGTTTCCGGAGGTCACCCGGGAAGACGCGAGCTGACGAATCGAGCACGAGAATTCATCGCGGGACGCGGCTCTCTCGGGCGTCGTCGGCGTCTCGGAGCAAGAAGTGCATCCACGCACCTCGACCGGGTGGACCTTCTCGCCGTAGCGAGCCGCAGGCGAGCGGGTCAGACCAGGCCCGCTCTGGGCGGGGGCTGTGCACGGATCGTCGGCGTTGCGCGAGGGGTCACGGACTCTCCGCGAAGACGCGCGCGAAGCTGCTCGGCCGCAATGTGGCGCGGATCCACGAGCTGGATCGACCGCGCCGCGGATAGGCTCCGCCAGCTCCATCCAGGAGACGTCCATGCGTGGGCTCGCGTTTCGCCCCGCGCTCGTGCTCTTGCTCCTCGCTCCCCCAGCGGCCTTCGCGCAAGGTCGTCCGTCGGGAGCGCTCCAATCGTCCACGCCGCAGGAGCAGGTGACGTTCCAGACCGCGTACCTGGAGAAGAAGCACGCACTCATCGCGCGCGAGGAGCTGAAGCACAAGCTGGAGGAGAAGGTCGCGGCGAAAGCAGGCGACAAGGCGAACTGAGTGCGGATCGCGCTCTCGACTCTCGCGTTGGTCGCGCTGCTGTCGTCGACGGCCAAGGCGTTCGGACCCTATCCGCCCGCGACGACGATCTTCGTCGACGCCGCCAACCCGGCGACGGAGGGCGACGTCGTCGGCGTCGCGGCGGGCACGTACACGGAAACGCTGCTCCTCGCGCCGGACGCCGTCGTGATCGGCAGCGGTGCCGCCACTACGACCTTGGACGGCGGCGGCGCGGCTCCCGCGGTCGAGTTCGCCGATCGCGCGACGTTCGCGGGCTTTCGCGTGACCGGCGTCACGCAGTGGGGCAATGCCGTGCAGGGCGTGGACGTCTCCGACGTCGTTCTTCGCGACAACGAAATCTCCGGCAACGAGGCGCGCGCCGTCGTCTTCGGCGAATCGACCGGAACCATCCAGCGCAATCGGATCGCGGCGAATCCGACCTTCAGCGGCCCGCCGAGCTACTGCCCCTGCGATGGCGTCGTCCTCTCCGCATCGGCGATGTCGCTGATCGAGAACGAGATCGACGGCAACGACCCCAACGGGAACGTGCGTGCGGTAGAGGAGCATAGGAGGTTCACGCTGCGTTCCCCGTCAAGGTCCGGGTAGGGAGGTTATGGCAAGTCCCGAGGGGAACCGCCGCGGGCCGTCGCTCGTCGCGGCCGAAGAGGAGAAGATCCTCGCGCGTTTGCCCATGGAGGCGATCGACGTCGCCTGCGGAAAGCAGGCCTCGATCGCGATCCCGGTTGGATTCTCTGGCATCGCGCGCAGGGTCCTGGTAACCGGCCAATGATCGGCGTTCTTCCGCCGCCGCCGCACTGGTTGTAGACCT
>CAZFKD010000073.1:9213-12240 GCA_964519695.1 uncultured Spirochaetaceae bacterium | reverse complement strand
GCGGATCGGCTCGCCGTCGGGAGCGAGCTCGTAGAGCCCGATGCTGAAGAGCTGCATCACCTCGCGGGCGTAGTTTTCGTCGGGGAAGCGGCCCGCTGCCAGATCGGAGCGGTCGTTGTTGAGATGACTCAGGTAGACGCCCATCGCCGGATGCAGGGTGACGGCGAGCAGCAGCTCCTCGTAGGAGCCGAAGGCGTGCTCGAGCAGGACGTCGTAGTAGCTCGCGACCGAATCGGGATGGATGAAGAGGAGGTCCATCCGCTCGGAGACGACGAAGATCTCGCTCAGCGCGAGGGCGACCCGCTGGCGCAGCACATCGGGCGCCGTCATCACCTCCGTCCACCAGGCGAACTGGCGGTAGGCGGGGCTTTGGAAGGCCGCGGGATCGCCGGGGATCGCGTAGAGCGCCTGAAGGCGCTCCATCTGCTCGAGCTGACTCGAGATCGGCTGGGCCAGCTGCTCGTCGATCCAGGCCTCGAAGCCGAGCGCCTCGGCCTGCTCGATCTCCTCCATCGACGCGCCGAGCGTGGCTTGCGCAAGGAAGCGTGAGCTGCGCTCGAGAGAGGTGAGCGGCGCGGGGGGAGCGGTCTCGTCGCCGCCGCCCGCGTTGCAGCCCGCAGCGACCGCGACCAGGAACAGGCCCAGCTCGATCCAGCTCCGTCGGCCTGCGGCACGTCTTCTTCGAACCACAGGCTGCATTCGCGGACTCCCGCCCCGCCTCTCTTGTACCGGATCGGGCGCGGGAAGTTGCGCGGAAAAGTCCGGGGAACAAAACAATCGATCCCTGGCGGGAGAAGCGGCCCCGTCGGGGATTGCTCGCGCGCCGGAACTGCTCGCGTGCCTACGCTTCGCCAGACGCGTTGCCGAGATCGTCGCGAGGCTCGCTCATGCAAGTATGGGCTCATCCTTGCCGGGCTGGATGCGCAGCCGCTGGACGGCAGATCGAAGTTGCATGGCATGATCGCGAGCCCTCCAATCCCGATCGATCAACCGAGCCCGGTTGCACCTTCGTGACGAATCGCCTCAATCCGCTCGGCGAGGGCCGAACGGTCGGGCAGGTCGATCGTGTCGTCTGCGCCCATTCAGGGGGAACGCGGCGCCGGGGTCGAGCGAAATCTGCCGGCACATGGAGATCCTTCCGCGCGGGGTGGTATCGTCCGAATCGCGCAAGCATCCCCTACTCGAGGAGTGATTCGGACATGGCCTCTCCCTTCAAGCTCGTGCTCGTCCCCGTCGATGGCTCCGAGGGCGCCGCCCGCGCCGCGGAGTTCGGCGCGGCTCTGGCCCGGGCCACCGGCAGCCCGCTTCGGCTTCTTCACGTCTATTCACCGACGAGCACGGAGATCGTCGGCATGGCCCAGCTCTCGAAGGACCAGATCCAGCAGATCGGCCGCGATTCGGCCGCGTCGGCGTTCCGTTCCGCGCGGGAGGGGATCGGCATGACGGATCTGGTGATCGACGAGGTGGTCGCGTGGGGCGATCCGCGACTCGAGATCGTGTCGGCGGCGAAGGCGGCGGATGCGTTGATCGTGATGGGGCGACGGGGGCTCGGCAAGATGCAGGAGCTGCTGATCGGGAGCGTCTCCGACGCGGTCGTGCGCGGCGCGGGTCGGCCGGTGACGCTCGTCGGCTGACAGGATCGCCCGCAGCGCCCCTGCCCACCGCTTCGTGCACGCGTCGATCTCCGCCCCCTCGACAGGGCAGGGCAAGCCTGCATCTGCGTTATGCGAGCGCTGCTTCTGCGCTGTGCCGGGCCGGCCGACGCCCATCCCCGGCCGCACCCCGAGCCTCGGGCTTCCCGACCCGGAACGCCGCTCGAAATTTCCGCCGAGGCGACTCGAGATCGCTCGGGCGCCCTGCTTCGAGTACGATCCAGGCGCCGCGCCCAGCGCCCAAGAACCGGGTCCCAGGAGAACCGAATGGACAGCCAGAATCAGCCTCAGCGAGCGAGCGGACCGATCGAACGCTTCGACGTCGTCGTCATCGGCGCCGGCGTGAGCGGCATGTATGCGCTGCATCATCTGCGCGAGATGGGGCTCTCCGTCCGGGTCTACGATGGGGCGAGCGATGTCGGCGGAACCTGGTGGTACAACCGCTATCCGGGGGCTCGGGTCGACGGCCCCGGCAGCCCCTTCTACTGCTACACGTTCGACGACGAGCTCATGAAGGAATGGGATTGGGCAGAGACCCAGTCCGAGCAGTCCGCGGTTCTGGCCTATCTCGAAAATTTCGCCGATCGCTTCGATCTCCGCCGCGACATCCGCTTCGAGACCTGGGTCGAGGACGCCCGCTACGACGAGGCGACGCAGCGCTGGACGGTCGAGACCAGTACGGGCGAGCGCGCCTGCGCCCGGTTCCTGATCTGCGCGGTCGGCGCGCTGTCGACGACGAACATGCCCGACATCCAGGGGATCAAGGCGTTCGCCGGCGAGACCTATCACACGGGGAACTGGCCGCACGAGCCCGTCTCCTTCGCCGGCAAGCGCGTCGCCGTCATCGGAACGGGCTCCTCGGGCATCCAGGCGATCCCCGAGATCGCCAAGACGGCGGCGCACGTGACGGTCCTCCAGCGCACGCCGCAATACGCCTTCCCGGCCGGCAACCGGCCCATCACGCCCCAGGAGATGGCGGAAGCGCGCAGGAACTGGGAAGTCACCAAGGCGAAGATGATCGCGCATCCGGGCGGCTTCCCGGCCGATCCCCAATCGCGCGCGGCGCTCGACGACACGCCGGAGCAGCGCGAGGCGCTGTACGAGCGGCTCTGGCAGCGCGGGAGCTTCCGCTTCTTCCTCGAGAGCTACAACGACATCGCGGTCAGCGAAGAGGCCAACGCGACGATGGCCGACTTCGTGAAGCGCAAGATCCGCCAGATCGTGCGCGATCCCGCGATCGCCGAGAAGTTGATCCCCGACCATTTCGTGATGACGAAGCGGCCGATCCTCGAGAACGGCTACTTCGAGACCTACAACCGCGCCAACGTGACCCTCGTCGATCTGCGCGAAGATCCGATCGAGCGCTTCACGCCGA
>CAZFKD010000073.1:0-9203 GCA_964519695.1 uncultured Spirochaetaceae bacterium | reverse complement strand
GCCCTCAGGGCGGACCTGGCATGCCGGAGATGCTCACGCCGACGAGCGTCATCACCCGGACCGGCGAGAAGCCCATCGACATGCTCGTGCTCGCGACCGGCTTCGATGCGATCAGCGGCACGCTGCTGCGCCTCGATCCCAAGGGCCGCGGCGGCATCAGCCTGAAGGAGCGTTGGCGCGAACGATTCCACAACCATCTCGGCCTCACGATCGCCGAATTCCCGAATCTGTTCATGATCCACGGCCCCGGCTCGCCCGGTGTGTTCTACAACATGCCGCTCGGTGCCGAGCGCCAGATCGGCTGGATCGCGGACTGCATGCGCCACATGCAGAAGAACGGTCTCGGCGCGATCGAGCCGACGAAGGCGAGCGAAGACGCCTGGGGCGCCGAGGTCAGCGGTCTCGCCAACGCGACGCTCTTCCCGCGCACCGATTCGTGGTGGACGGGTGCGAACGTCCCGGGCAAGCCGCGTTATTTCTCCGCGTATCTGGGCGGTTCGATCTACTACCACCGTCTGTCGGAGGCGGCGGGCAAGGGCTACCCGGGGTTCGTGTTCGAGCCGGCGCTGCACGGGAACGAAGACGGGAAGGCGTGAGCCGCCTCGTTTCGGCCGGTCGGGCGACGCCCGTCAAGCCGGGCCCGGTTCGGGCTCGCTCCGCATCTCCTGCGGGCCCGGGCTCGCATCGAGCCCGGGCACTTCGATCATGATCTCGTTGCGGCGCAGGAACCAGGGCATGAACGGCGGGTCGTAGCGCGCCCAGACCGGCTCGCCCCGTGTCTCGAGGCCGCGCCTCGCGAGCCACTGCCTCAGCCTCGTCTCGTGCTGCTCGTAACGGGATCGGCTCCAGAAGCCCGAATAACGGATGACGGCGACGTCGCGCGCCGGCTCGGCCCGCAGCGTGATGCGCTCGTCGGTCGGCTCCGGGAGCGTCTCGAGCGTGTATTTCGCGGGCATCAGGAAGGTGATCCGGTAGCGGTCGCCCGCTCGTTCCTGGCCGACGGGTGCGGTCATGGCGATCTTCTGCGATGCGTCCGTTTGCGAGACCGGGGCCGTCATCGCGATCTCCTGACGCCCCCGGTTCGCGCCGCCGATGTACGCCACGAGCCGCCGGAAGCCCTCGTTTCCGACGTCTTCGAATTCGCCCGCGACGAAGGTCTCCGCGACGACATGGGGCTCGATCCGCCGCAGCTCGAATTCGCCGTCCCGCTCGAGGGAGGACATCGGCAGCTGCTCGTAAGCCATCGCGTCCCCCGCTCCCGCGGCCGTCAGCAGGACCACCAGCAGCAGTCGCAAGAACGGGATCGGCAAGGCCCTCCGACGCGATCGCGCCGCCGCTCCGTCTGCCGGGCGCGGGCCCGACGGCCCCGACGCCGAGGATCCCCGGCGTCGAGGCGCGAAACGCGTAGAGCGCGCTGCGCACACGCTCAGTGGCCCCTGCCGGAAGACACGAGGGTCAGGACGGCGGCTTCGCCGATCGGGAAACCCTCCTCGAAAGCATCGACGTCGAAGACGCCGTTCAGAGCGTCGGCGGCGACACCCGTGAGCGTCACCTCGACGTCCCGCACGATGAGCAGCGACCGCTTGAGCTCCGGCGCTGCGCCGAACGCCAGGTCGAAGAGGGGCACCCGGCCGAGCAGGTCGCCGTTGACGACGACGAGGCCCGTCAGCACCGGGGCGTTCTGCGTGTCGATCACGAAGTTGAGCAGGCGCACCTCGGTCGCGCCCGCGCGAAGCGTGAGACCGCCGGTGTGGAAGACGTCGCCGCGCGCATTGGCCAGATCCAGCGCGCCGCCCGGAATCGGGAAGCTCGCCACGCCGCGTCGCAGGCTGCCCGGGCCGATCGGGGAGACCTGCAGACCGAGGCTGCCGACGGCGCCGAGGAAATCGTCGCTCAGCTGGACCCAGGTCCGGCCGCCAGCGACCTGTGCGGTCGGTGCCGCCGCGGCAGACCCCACCGAGCCGAGAACGAGTAGAACGGTGATCACGAGAGCGGTCGTTCGTCGCATGACTGGACTCTCCTCGAAGGTTGGGGCGCGTGGCATGGACTAAGCCCGGCGCGAACGCAGTTGTCCAGAAAATGTGCGGAAAAAATCTTTACAAAATGGTGGAGAACGCGAGATCCCCCGGGGCGAAGGGCCCCGGGCGGCGGCCGCGCTCCCGGCCGGCGGGCGGGTCGGAGCGGGCTCCTGTGCGGTCCGCGCGTGCCGGGCTCCCGACCGCGATGCCTGCGTCCGCACCGCATTGCCCGCGCGAGCGGGCGAACGACCGACTAGCCGATCACCGCGTGTTCGTCCTCGCAGACGATCCAGACATTGCGCGCCGCGTCCGACAGCTGCTCTTCGTCGGGGCGGATCCGTTCGAGGTACTCGGGCTCTGCGAAGAGCGCCTCCATCGCCGCTCGGCTTCGATACCAGGCGATCGCCACGCCGTCGAAGCCCGCGTCGCCGTCGCGCGCGTAGTCCGCAGCCGAGCGGGGGTTCTGCTCGTAGCGGACGATGTGGCGCGCGACGGAAGGCGTCTCGGCGACCAGTCGGGCATGGCCCTCGCGCCAGCGGCGATGGAACGCCTCGACGTCGAGGCTCGGATGGCGCTTCACGAACACGATGACCTTCAGCATGGCTTCGCTCCCGGACACCGAACGGGATCGACCCGACCGCAAAGGGACGCTCGGCCCGCGTACCGTTCACGCAACGATGGACCACCCGGCGGCAATCGCCATCCAGACCGTCGCGAAGTAGCCGTAGGCATAGGCGATGGTCCGATACGGCATCGCGCGGCGCAGATAGAAGATCGTGTGGAGCAAGCGCGCGGCCGTGAATCCAGCCAGACAGAGCCAGGCGCCGACGTCGCTCGGGCCGGTCGCCGCATAGATCGCCCCAACCGCGAAGAAGGGCAGCACGTTCTCGAGATCGTTGCGATGCGCGCGCCGATGGCGCTCGACGTCCGCGTCGCGTTCGCTCCGGACGGCCAGGCCGTGCTGATCGTAGTCCTCGGGCGAGGCGAAGGTCTTCGAGCGAAGCCGGGCGCGACTGGTCAGCGCCGCGAGCACGAGCATCTTGAGCGTCAGGACGAGGACCGCGAGTGCCCAAAGCCTCCCGGCGAGGCTCGTGAAGTCGAAGCTCGGCAGCATGATCGCAGGCTCCTTTCGGGGATCGCTTCCCGATTCGGACGGGGATGGTCCGATGCCGGTGTCGTCCCCCAGCGGTGCGCCGTCGCGGCCCTGCCCGGGGACCGCTCGGCGGACCCGGAAGCCTCATGGGCGAGAGCGCGTACCATGGGCGCCTCATTGTGACGGGTTTGCCGAGTGCATTCATCGCCTCGCTTTGCGAGCGACCGAACTTTCGCTGCCTGGACGATCCCATCTCGTCGCGAGCGCGCCCCACCCGGCTATCGTCCGGGGCGGAGGAGCTCCGGAGATGAGCGATTCGAAGACGACGATCGGCGAAGCCGAGCTTCGCGAACGCGTGCGGGTGCTGCTCGCGCAGGCGCATCCCGACGAGGTCGATCGGATCACGTTCCGGCGCGCGCAATACGACCACGGCCTCGCCTGGGTCCAGTTTCCCGAAGGCTACGGCGGGCTCGGCCTCAGCCCGGGCCTGCAGTCGATCGTCGACGACGAGATCGCGCGCCACGCGAAGACGATCTACTGGAATCTCGCCATCAACGCGATCGGTATCGGCATGGGCGCGCCGACCGTGATGACCTATGCGGCGGAGCACTACAAGCGGTCGCTGCTGCCGCGCATCTTCACCGGCGAGGACATCTGGTGCCAGCTCTTCAGCGAGCCGAGCGCTGGCTCCGACGTCGCGGGACTCGCGACCCGCGCGGTTCGCGACGGCGACGACTGGATCGTGAATGGGCAGAAGGTCTGGGCCTCGATCGCCCACAAATCGAGCTGGGCCATGCTGCTCGCACGCACCGATCCGGACAAGCCGAAGCATGACGGCCTCTCGTATTTCCTGCTGAACATGAAGTCGCCCGGCGTCGAGGTCCGCCCGCTCTACCAGATCACGGGCGACGCCGAGTTCAACGAGGTCTTCCTGAACGACGTGTGCATTCCCGGCGACCGCATTCTCGGCAAGGAGGGCATGGGCTGGCGCGTCGCGATCACGACGCTGATGAACGAGCGCGTCGCGCTCGGCGGCTCGTCGCGGCCGGGCCATGGCCTGTCGGAGAAGCTCCTGAACCTCTGGCGCGAAGAGGGGCCGCGCGGCCCGCGCGGCGCGGACGGGCGAACGGACGCCGAGATCGCCGTCCTGCGCGACGCGGTCGTCCGGCTCCACATCGAGTCGGAGCTGCTCGGCATCACGAACCAGCGCACGAAATCCGCGATGCGCGCCGGCAATCCCGGGCCCGAGGGCTCGGTCGCGAAGCTCGTGCAGGCGGAGCTGAACAAGAAGATCACCGAGCTCGGACTCGACGTGATCGGCTCGGACGCGCTCGTCTACGAGACGGGCTATCCGCTGCGCCGCGGGGAGGATTTTCCCGCCCGCACGCGCCGCGAGAACGCGAAGCACGACTTCCTGCGCGCCCGCGCCAACTCGATCGAGGGCGGCACGTCCGAGGTCATGCGCAACATCCTGGCCGAGCGGATGCTGGGCCTGCCGGGCGAGCCTCGCGTCGACAAGGACGTGGCCTGGAAGGACATCCCGCGCGGTTAGGCGGGCATTCGGGAAGGCGAGAGCAGAGATGGACATCCGTTTCAGCGACGAGCACGAAGAGCTGCGGCGCACGATTCGGCAGTTCCTGGCGGCCGAGTCGGGCGAGCAGGCGGTCCGGGCGGCAATGGCGAGCGAGCGCGGCTTCGACCCGAAGCTCTGGCAGCGCATGGCCCAGGACCTCGGCCTCGCAGGCCTCGTCGTGCCCGAGAGCTACGGCGGCGCGGGCATGGGCCCGATCGAGGGGCTGGTCGCCTTCGAAGAGATGGGGCGGGCGCTCGTCTGTGCACCGGCGCTCGCGAGTCATTTCGCCGCGAACGCGATCCTCGCGGTCGCCGGCGAGGCCGATCGAGAGGCGCTGCTGCCTCCGATCGCCGCGGGGACATTGCTCGCGACCGTGGCCCATGTCGACGCGGCCGGGCGCTGGGACCTCTCCGACGTCTCGAACGAAGCACGCCGTTCGGGCGAGGGCTGGCGCCTCGACGGCGACTGGCGTTATGTCCTCGACGGCGCCGTCGCCGATCGGCTGCTACTGGTCGCCCGCGTTTCGGAGGGGCTAGGCCTCTTCCTCGTCGAAGGCGAAGCGGCCGGCTTGACGCGCAAGGCCCTCCCCGGCCTCGACCTCACGCGCCGGCTCGCCGACCTGCGCTGCGGCGACGTCGCCGCCAAGCGGATCGGCGAGGGCGATGCGCGGCCCGGGCTCGAGCGGGCGCTGCTGCTGACGATCGCGGCCCTCGTCGCCGAGCAGACCGGCGGCGCCTCGCGCTGTCTCGAGCTCGCGACGGACTACGCGAAGACCCGCTACCAGTTCGGCCGCCCGATCGGCTCCTTCCAGGCGATCAAGCACCACTGTGCCGATCTGCTCGTCGCCGTCGAGCTGATGAAATCCGCCGCCTACCAGGCGAGCTTCGCCGCTGCGACGGGCGAGGGCGATCTCGAGACGGCCGTGCGCCAGGCGAAGTCGTATTGCTCCGAGGCGTATTTCGCGGTCGCGGCGGAGACCATCCAGATCCACGGTGGCATGGGCTTTACCTGGGAACATCCCGCGCATCTCTATTTCAAGCGCGCAAAGTCGAGCGAGATCCTGTTCGGCAGCCCTTCGCAGCACCGGGAGCGGATCGCCGAGCGGCTCGGGGTCTGAGGCGGGCCCGCCGGCGAGCGAGGCAGGTCCGATACCGATCATCTCGACGCAGCGACGGTGACCCGATCGAAGTTCGCGTACGGCCCCCGTCGAAACAAATCGGGGTCCTGCAGAAACTCGACGAACAGGGGCGTCGCATCGTCTCCCCAGAACAGCTCGCACTGGTAGGCGAACGTCGGAACGCCGTAGACGCCGCGGGCGATGGCCTCCGCGGTGTTGGCGTGGAGTCTCTGCTTGACGACGGGATCGCCGGTCGCTGCGGCGACGTCCGGAATCGAGAGCGCGCTCGCGACGGCGGCCATGCTCGCCGGGTCCTGTCCGTCCCGTCCGTCGCCCCAGACGTGGCGGTAGATCGTGCGAACGGACTCGACCGTCTCGCCCGCCGCGAGGCATAGTCGCAGCAGGGTCAGCGGGTTGAAGGGGTGTCGCGGCGGACCGGTGAACGGGAGACCGCGACCGGCGGCCAGCCAGCGGGTGAAGAAGTAGGTCTGGCGCTTCTTCGCCGGGATCTCCGCGGGTCCCTTGTGACCCCAGTGGTTCAGGAGGGCCGCGAAGAGAACCGGTCTCGGGCAGACCAAGACGTCTTCCGGGAGCTCGCCGAACCGGGCGAGCTGCAGGTAGGGGTAGGGCGAAACGAAATCGAAGTACCAATCCACCTTGCGTGTCATGCACAGGCCCCCGTTTCGGGTCCTCCGGGTCATCTCTCGATCAGGCGACCGAAGTCGCTCGGCGCCCGACGATGCGCGCATGCCGTCGCCCGCTTCGGCAATCCTCGCGCGGCTCGAGTCGCTGCTCGACGCTCCGGCAGGCCTCGATCAGCGCTGGAACGAAGCGATCGGCCCGCGAAATGCAGGCGCTGTGGTCGCCTTCGATCTCGCAGACTTCGGCGCCGGCGATCGCCGGCGCGAGGTGGCGCTGACGAGCGGGAGGAACCAGACCGTCTCGCGACGTGACGAGGCACGCCGTCGGAACGTCGATTTCCCCGATCCAGTCGTGGGCCGAGAAGGTGCACAGCGCGCGAACCGCCGAGTCGAGCGTCCGCGTCGTGCCCCGAGAGCTCGCGCCGTACGCGCGCCCGCGATTCCGAGGATGATTCCGAGGATGATTCCGACGACGATTCCGACGACGGTTCCGACGACGAAAGCATGGCGGTCGACCTCCGGATCAGCCCCCCCCTCGCAACTCCGGGCGCCCCCCGCTCGAGTCTCCGGCCGTCGAGCGCCACTTCGTGCTCGACGACCGGGCGCCGCGCTGCAGCCTCGTCGGGACTCGAACATGCGATCCGGGCGACCGGACGAGGGTGATGTGCACGCCACATGGGAAATCGATCATCTCATACTCCTCGCCGAACCGCGATCGTTTCGGAGAAGATGAAGTGAATGAGAAGGCGACACTTTCACACGACGCTTCGTGAAGCCGACCTGGCGCGCCGATCGACCCGATCGCGCCCCATGAGTCCGACGAGCCCGACGAAGACGATCAGGTTCGGGCCCCAGCCGCCGAGCCACGGCGGCAGTACGCCGCCTCGGCCGAACGAGGCGAATGCGCCCGCAAGCAGCGTATATGCCACCGCGATCGTTCCCGCGACGAGCAGGGTCGTTGCAGAGCCGGGGAAGGGCGGGCCGGTCGACGCGATCAACATCACGAGTGCCGGCAGGATGAAGCAGGCGAGGGGCATCGCGAGCTTGACGTGGAGATCGACTTCGAGGGCGGTCGTCGACCCGCCGGCCGAGGCGACCTCCCGGATGAGCGCGAACAGCTGGGCAACCGAGAAGTACATGAGGTCCAGCTCCGCCGAGGGCTCCTCGCCCAGCTCCACCACGGAGGGCGGCTCGACCGACGACAGCCGCGCCGGGTCTGCGAACGTCACGGCGGTCGCGTCGAGGAGCTGCCAGTGCCCGTCGCCGACGTGCAGCGCCGAATGTGCATCGATGCGTCGGGTCGGGAGTCCGTCGTCGAGGAGCTCGTAGATGATGATGCCGCGCCCCGCGCCCTGCGTCGCGTCGAGCCGTTCGAGCTGATAGAGGGTCAGCCCTTTGCGGCCCCAGATCGCCGTTCGATGCCGCGTGTCCTCCTTCTTGATCTCGCTCTGCTTGATCAAATCGGCCAGCGCGTTCGTTCGGGGAACGATCTGGTCGTTGAGGACGAAAAAGACGGGCGTCGAGAGCAGGCAGAGCAGAAGCGCCGGACGCAGCGCGCTTCGGGCGGAGATGCCGAGCGTCCGCATGGCAAGGAGCTCACCCGTGGAAGTGAGCAGGCCGACCGTCAGGGCCATGGCGACGACCAGTCCCATCGGCGCGACGCGCGAGATCAGGAGGGGGATCCGAGCGGAGTAGAAGTGAACGATTTCATCGAAGCTGGCGGCATGGCGCGCGAACCATTGGAGCCGTTCGAGCACGTCGACGAGCAGGTAGGCGATGACCAGGACGGCCAGCGAGAGCATCGCGAGCTGCAAGAAGCGCGAAGCCACATAGCGCGAGAGCGCCCATTGCCGGACGCGCACTGCGGCGATCGGACGTGCGCCGGCTCCGGCGGAGGTGGCTGTCTGCGACCGCCGCCGTTCGGATCGACCGCCACTCCGGCCGGGCGACCCGGCGAGGCCGAGGAAGAGCAGGCCGATCGTCCCCAGCAGGACCGCGTTCGGCAACCAGGTCGCGAGCGCCGAGATCGCCGGAAGCTTCTGGGCGATGCCCTCGGCGGCCTGGACGAGTCCGTAATATCCGATGATGATGGCGAGCCCGAGCAGGGCGCCGCTCGCACGTGAGGTCTTGCTTCGGCCCAGCGCCAGCGGCAGCGCGAGCACGCCGAGCAATAGCGTCGCCACGGGCATGGCGATTCGCCGCTGGAGCTCCGATTGGGCCTCATGCCCGAGTGCGCCGCTTTCGCGGTTGCTCGCGACGCTCGCCAGGGCCGAGAAGGAGAGGCTCTTCAGGCGGTCTTCGAAGGGCAGGGTGGCCGTTTCCGTCGCTTCCGGAACCCGTGTCCGGAGGGCATCGAACCGCAAGGCTCGGGGCATGTGCCGGGAGCTCGTGAGCAGGACGCCGTTGCGGAGCTCGATCTCGGACGCGCCCTCCCCGCTGCCCGTCACGTGGGCCGTCCGTGCAAAGATGGTCTCGCCGACCGCCGGCATCCAGAGCAGTACCCGCTCGAGGACTTGGCCGTGCTCCGAGACCCCGCGCACCTCGATCTTCCAATCGCCGATGCGATGGACCCCATCGGGCTCGATCGTCGAGAACGGGTTGACGTTCGCGATCTCGCGAACCGTTTCGTTCATCGCCCGCTGGGCCTCTGGCGAAACGACGACGCTCATCCCGAGGGTCAGGCAGGCCATGCCGCTCCCGAAGAGCGCGACCGGGCCGATCAGCCGTCGCGGATCGAGCCCGAGCGCCGAGAGCGCCATCA
>CAZFKD010000072.1:1262-12255 GCA_964519695.1 uncultured Spirochaetaceae bacterium | reverse complement strand
GCGCAGCTCGCCCCGGGCCGATCTCCGGGCGGCGGGCGCGAGGGCCCGGTTGATCTGGAAGCGCAGGGCATGGCGACCGAAGCGTCCGAACAGGGCGAGCTCTGCGCCGGCGTCGCGCAGGGCCGCGCGCCGCGCCGCGCCGGGGGCGCGGCCGAACACGATGGGGACGAGTCGCGGGGATCCCGAGCGGACGCGGACCTCGGCGAGCATCTCCTCGAAGGTGTCGGGGTCGACCTCGCGCTCGGGCAGGAGGAGGACCTGCGGTGCGCTGCGATGGACCTCGCTCGAGCGTGCCGCTTCCGCGAGGCTCGCGGCGAAGCCGACCCTCATCGGGAGGCCGACGAGCTCCTGGGCGAGCGCGCGGCGGAAGGCCGAGTCTTCGCCGATCACGAGGGCTGCGCTTCGGGCCGGGAGGCTTCGGGTCGTCGGGCTCGCGGCGTGCATCGCTCTTCCTTCTGCCTTCTTCGGCCGGCGGGCGACGGCAGATTCGCGCGTTCGTCAGGCGCGGCATCGGCGCCCCCGATGGGCGTCTTGAGGCGGTATGCTCCGGCGCCCGTGACCGAACCGACCTCCCGATCGACGCATCCGGGCGACGAGCCCGTGACCCAGCGCATCCGTGCGCTCGCGGTCGAGCTCGCCGTCGACCAGCCGGAGTCGCTGCTCTGCGCAGCCAGCGCGCAGGCGATCGGCATCGAGCCTGGAATCGTCCGCGGCCTGCGCATCGCGCGCCGCGCCCTCGACGCGCGTCGGCGCGCTGGTCGGCATGCGCTCCGCTTCGTCTACCACGTCGATCTCGACCTCCCCGCCGACCTCGTCTCGCCGGCCCTCGATCGCGCGCTGCGCGCGGGCCGCGCTCGCCGGGTCGATCCGCCGGCCCGCTTCGAGCTCGCGGCCCGCGATCCCGCATGGTCGAAAAGGCGCGTCGCCGTCGTCGGGAGCGGTCCGGCGGGTCTCTACGCCGCCTGGTGTCTCGCTGCAAACGGCGTCGGCGTCGATCTGATCGAGCGCGGTCCCGCGCTGCGCGAGCGCAGCCGCGCGGTCGCCCGGTTCACGCGGAGCCGCGCGCTCGATCCCGAGGCGAACCTGCTTTTCGGCGAGGGCGGCGCCGGGACATACTCGGATGGCAAGCTCTACACGCGGACCCAGCACGCCCTCGAAGCGCCGATCCTCGAGACCCTCGTCGCCGCCGGTGCGCCGGAAGCGATCCGCTTCGACGCCCGCGCCCATGTCGGCACCGATCGCCTCCACCGCATCCTGCCCGTCCTGCGCGCGCGCCTCGAGGCGATGGGCGTGCGTTTCCATTTCGGGACGCGGCTGCTCGGATTCGTGACGGCGACTGCGACGTCGGTCGCGCCCGCCGGCTCGGTCTTCCGCAGCGGCGGGGCGCCCCGCGTCCGCGCCCTGCAGACCTCTCGAGGCGAGATCCCCTGCGACGCCGTCGTGCTCGCGCTCGGCCACAGCGCCCGCGACACGATCGAAGCGCTCGCCCGCGAAGGCCTGCCCGTCGAGGCGAAGCCGTTCCAGATCGGCCTGCGCATCGAGCATCCGCAGGCCCTCGTCGATGCCGGCCGCTATGGCGACGCGCGCGATCCCGAGCGCCTCGGGCATGCCTACTATGCGCTCGTCGCCAAGCCCGCCGGCGATGCGCTCGGGGTCCACAGCTTCTGCATGTGTCCCGGCGGCCAGGTCGTCGTCGCCGTCGCCCAGCCCGGCCTGCTCTGCACCAACGGCATGAGCAACTCGCGCCATTCATCCCCATTCGCCAACTCGGGACTCGTCGTGACGCTCGGCCCGCGCGAATGGGGCGGCGACGTCTTCGGCGGCTGGCGCTTCCAGGAAGCCCTCGAGAGCGCCTTCTTCACGGCGGGCGGCGGCGACTATCGACTGCCCGCCCAGCGCGTTCCGGATTTCATCGCCGGCCGGGAGGGTCGCACGCTGCCGCGCAGCAGCTGCAAGCTCGGCACCTCGCCCGCGCGGATCGACGCCCTGCCGCCCCCGGCGATGACGCGCTCGCTCGCCGCCGCGATCCGCCGCTTCGACCGCGAGATTCCGGGCTATGCGGGCGACGAAGGACTGCTCGTCGGCATCGAGTCGCGCAGCAGCGGTCCGCTGCGCATGTCGCGCGATCCGGTCGCGCGCTGCTCGACGGGCTTCGAGAACGTCTATCCCGTCGGCGAGGGTGCGGGCCATGCCGGCGGCATCATGAGCGCCGCGATCGACGGCGCCCGCAGCGCCTGGGCGCTGTTGGGGCACCGCGAATAGCAGTCCCGCCGCGCCTGCATCGCCGGGAAGTACTTCGTCATTCCCGATCTCCTCTCATCTCCTCTCATCTCCTCTGATCTCCCCGGTAGGCCCCACGTCTGCGCAATTCTCCTGATTATCTCCGATCTGCGCGAAGGGCGTTCTTCCGACCGCTCGAGATGCTAGTCATGGATTCGACCATTCGACTTCGCCCCGTCCGGTCCCGCCGTCTGGAGTGTGTCGATGCCGGTCGAGCGTGCTGGATTCTTTCGGCGGAAGGCAGAGGAGCGGATCGATGCGTGGGTTGCGCTGTGCGCGGGAATCCTCATCGTGGTCCTCGGGAACGGTCTGCCGGTCGCTCTCGCCATGGAGGGACCGGGCGGGGGCGAGAGCAATCCCTTCGCCGCCTTCCAGGGCGACGCGTCGACTTCGCTCTTCACGGGTGCGGCGGCGGTGACGGTCCCGATCCGGGTGCCGCCGGGCCGCAAGCAGGCGACGCCGGAGCTCGCGCTGCGTTATTCGAGCCATGCGGGGCTCTCGTTCGTCGGGCTCGGCTGGTCGCTGCCCCTCGGCGTCCTCGCGCGGGTCACCGAGCGTGGGACGCCGTCCTGCCTCGGTCCGGATCCCGAGGCCTTCCGGTTGACGCTCTCGGCTTCTTCGAACGATCTCGTGCGGGCGAGCGAAGATCGCTTCCTGCTCGAGCTCGACGAGGCGTACGCCGAGGCGATTCCGGATCGAGCCGCGAATACCTGGACCGTCCGGACCCGCGAGGGCATGACCTATACGTTCGGCGCCGACGCCGAAGCGCGCGTCTTCGCCGGCGCGGATCGCTTCCACGATCCCTCCGTCTGCGCGTTCACGACCGCCTGGCACGTCACCCGCCTCGAGGATCCGAACGGAAACGCGATCGAGCTCGCCTGGGCGAAGTCCGGGAACTCGCCGATCCCGACCGAGCTGCTCTATGGGGGCAATTCCGACGCGGGCATCCCGCATCCGTTCCGGATCCGGTTCGTGAGCGAGGACCTCGCGGCGCTCGGTCGCCCGATCCTGCGGAGGCTCGCTTCGGGGGTCGACCAGACGCTCGAGCGACGCCTCCGCAGCATCGTCGTCGAGGCGCGCGAGAGCGCGAGCGCGGAGTTCGAGGAGCTCCATCGCTACGCGCTCGAGTACGACGACGGCCTCGATACCGCCGATTTTCTGCTGGCCGCCGTCGAAGCGACGGATCTCCCGCGGCGGACCTTTCATTACTCGACGCCGCATCCGGTCGTCGTCGACGACTTCTCCGAGCCCGTCCAGGATTCCCATTCCCTCGGAACCAGTCTCGATTTCGGCTCGACCCTCGCGCTGATGGAGCTGAACGGCGACGGCCTGCTCGATCGGCTCTGCGTGAACGGGACGGGCAACTGGTACGCCGCCTACGGCGAGGTCGGCGCGGTCCAGTTCTCGGGTTATTCGGCCTGCTCGGGCGCGGGCAACTGGCATGTGCCGAACATTCCGGGTGTCCGTCTCGACCGCATTTCGAAGGTCGTCGACGGCCGAGACGTCTACCTGACTCTCGATCTCGACGGCGACGGGCTGCTCGATCTCGTCCACCGCCCGCATCAGTCCGCCTCGATCCACGTCTATCGCGGCGAATGCACGAGCGCTCGGGATTGCGGCTTCTCGGATCAGTACGCGATCTGGAACAACCCGTACCCTTCGTCGGACCGGTCGCTCCGCCGGACGTCGGCGGGAAATCGCGGCCGCCAGACGCATCGCGACGTCGTGGATCTGGACGGCGACGGTCGTCCGGACCTCGTGCAGGCGTTGCCGAATGGAGACTGGGAGGTCTACCGGAATCGCGGGACGGGATTCGAGAGCGTGCCGTTCGTCCTCCCCGCGATCGACGAGCTGATCGCCTACGCGCCCAATACGGGCGCGAACGCCGCCTCGGAGCGGCAGCTCATCGACGTCAACGACGACGGGCTCGTCGACTGGGTCCGCGGTGCCGAGCATCGCAGTCCGCTGGGATCGAACTCCCGCATGCCGGAGCTCTATTTCGGCGTCGGGCCGGAGGGCCAGATCACGGGCCCTTTTGCATTCGGGAGCAACATCTATCTCTGTCCGCCCTCCGCATCGAGCGACTGGGCACCGCTCTGCACCGGGGCAAACGCGCTGCCGCCGGGCTTCGCGATCGTCGGTGCGGCGACGGTCCGCCTCAACACGGGCTCGGGCTTCTCCGCGCCGATCCATTCGCCGGCGCCTTTCTGGGACGATGCACACGAGACCTCGAACCGTCTGCGCGCGGCCTGGACGGCCTCGGGCTCGCGCGAGACGCGGACCTATCGTGACTTCGTCGACGTCAACGGCGACGGCCGCGTCGACTGGGTCAGCACGGGGCGCCCCTGGGAGGGGGGCGACGATTGGTACGTCCTCTACAACCAGGGCGATGGCCGCTTCGGCGGGGGCCTCGAGGTCCTCGAAGCGGCGTCGATGACGGACGAGGGTGCTCACCTCGGACGCGTCCGGCCCGCGAAGAAGATCGTGGACGTCGACGACTATCTCGGCCGCACGTTCCAGCACATCCAGCCCGACGATCGGAACGATCGGCAGATGATGGTGCTCGACATCGACGGCGACGGGCTCGCCGAACACGTTCGGGCCTTCGGACTCGCGGGCGGAGACCGCTGGGCGCTGCGCCGGCTGCGCTTCGAGGACGCGGACGGCGTCCAGACGCGACCGCTCCTCCTGACCCGCGTCGAAGACGGCGCCGGCGGCGAGACGCACTACCGCCATTCTCCGAGCACGCGCTTCATCCCGCCGCCCGAGGTCGCGCCGCGTCTTCCCTTCGTGACCTGGCTCGTGACGGGCATCCGGCGGACCGATGGGCTCTGCGACGTCCCGCCGAGCGACTGGTTCAGTCTTGCCGGAAATCCCTGCCTCGCCGCCGGCCACGAGATCGTCCAGCGCTTCGAATACGCGGACGGCCTCTACGACGGACTCGCCCGGGAGTTCCGGGGCTTCGGCCGGACGCGGGTCTTCGAGGGCCCCGCCGAGACGGGCAGCCTGCGCGAGATCGTCTTCGAGCAGTCGCCGACGCTGCGCGGGAAGATCGCCTCCGAATCGCTGTTCGCCGGGGGAACGGATCTGCTCTCGCGTTCGAGCTTCGACTGGCGAACGGTCTCGGACGGCGCGCGCACGCAGGTCTTTCTCCAGGAGCAGCGGGTCGAGGAGCACGCCCTCTACGCCGATTTCGGGGATGGCGCCAGTCAATGCGTGGTCCACCGCAACTCGATCTTCCGCCCGGGCGGCGAGGCCGATCCGCAGACGCGGATCCAATCGACGTGTTCGATGGCCTGTGATGGCGCCGGTGAATCCGATGCGCTCTGCGAAACCGCCCCACCCGGCAAGAAGCAGATCGACACGACCTGGGCCGAGCCCATCTCCGGGGCCGCGCGACCCGTCTGGGATCGGCCCGCCTCGATCGTGACGCGCCATATCGACGCGACGGGCGCGCTTCAGGCGACCGCCGAGGTCTACGACATCTACGACGGCCTCGCCCACGGTCTCGTCGACCGCGGTCGCCTCACGACCGAGGCAGCGCGCATCGAGAGCGGGTCCGGAGCGTTCGCGCTCAAGCTGTTCGGCTACGATGGCGGTGCGCCGGTCGGGCCGGGCAACATCTCGTCGATCCACCTCCCGGTCTCGGGCGAGGCGCGTGTCCCGACCCGCATCGAGTTCGACGCGGAGTTCGCGCTCCATCCGGTCCGCGAGATCGCTTCGGTCTCGAACGTGGGCGCTTCGGCCGAGCGGCGGATCGAGAGCCGCTACGACCTCCGCCATGGCCTGCGGACGGAGTCGGTCGGTCTGCATGGACGCGGGGCGGGCGACGTCGCTGGGGTCGTCTACGATGGGCTCGGCCGGCCGGTCTGCGAGTATGCGCCGGGCACGGCCTGCGGTGCGGCGTCGGGGTTTGCTGGCTCGGTCGAATACCATTATGCCTACGGCGAGCCCGGCGCGAGCGATCCGATCGCGCGCCTCGCGACCGTCGAGATCCGCCGCCGGGAGCCGAACGCGCCCCGGGGCTTCATCGTGACGCGCAGCCATTGGGATGCGCTCGGGCGCGAGCGGCTAGCGACGCAGGAGCAGAACGCAGCCACTTCCGCTGAGCCGGGCAGCCGCGCGGCGCTGCAGGACGTCGTCCTGCGACACGTCGAATACGGGCCGAACGGCAAGCCGATCCGAATCTACGAGCCCTACGCGGCTCCGCCGGCGGGCCTCGCCCTCGCCCCGCCGGGCGGCGTCGCGGCGATCGAGACGAGCTACGTCCTGAACGGAAACGTCGCGGGCCTGCTCGATCCGGCCGGCCGGATCTTCGAGACGACGCGCTTCGACGGAAGCCGCTCGCGGAACTACTACCTGGGGCGCACCCTGCGCCGGATCGACCCGGACGCCGGATCCTCGGGCGGCAGCCAGACCGTCGAGCATCTCGACGAACACGGCCGCGTCGTCCTGCGGCGCTCGCTCCAGGGGTCGGCCCTCGAGCTCGCGCGCTGGAACGCGCAATACGACGGGCGCGATGCGATCGTGGCGGAATGGTTCGGCGGCTCGGAGGCGACCCGCATCGAGCGCGCCTACGACCTGCTCGGCCGCGCCGTCGTGACCGACGATCCCGACGCGGGGCGCTGGACCGTCCGCTACGACGAGGCCGGCAACGAGATCTTCCGCGACGATCCGAAGCCGGGGCAGAGCATCCAGACCTGCCACGACGGCATGAACCGCGTCGTGCTCCAGTGCGTGCGGGCGAGCGACGAGCCGGATCCCGCTCTCTGCGCGGCGGCATCGCCCGACTGCACGATGGCCTACCGCTATCGCTACGACGAGGCGACGCCGATCCTCGGGTCGCCCAATCGCGGTCTCGGCCGGCTCACGACCGTCGAGGGGCCGGACAGCCGTCATCGCTATGCCTACGACCTGCGCGGGCGCATCGTCGTCCAGGTCGACGAGATCGAGGGCGTCTCCGGCGTGACCCGCTGGGACCATCGCTCCGACCTCGACCGCCTCGAGCAGACGACCTATCCCGACGGCGAGATCGTTCGCCACGGCTACGACGTCTCGGGCCAGCCGTCCTGGCTCGCGGAGGTCGATGCTGCGGGCAACCGGCTGGCCCACTACGTCCGCGAGGTCATCTACGACCTGCGCGGCCGACCGGTCTCGATCGAGCACGGCAACGTGACCTTCGACGCCTTCGAATATCACGGCGCCGACGAGAATCATGCCCTCGCCCGCATCAGCAGCCGCAGCCGCTCGGCGATGGTGCTCGATCCGAGCGTCGTCTACAGCGACCTCGAGTATCCCGAATACGACGCTAATGGGCGCCTGGTCCGTATCGAGGACGTGCGCGATCGCGCGGGGCCGCTCTCGATGAGCGCAGCATACGCTTACGACGCGGTCGGCCGGCTGACGAGCGTCGCCGGCGCCCGGCCCGAGACCTTCGCCTACGACGAGATCGGCAACCTGCGCTCGATCGATGGTATTCCGTTCGGTCAGTCGCTCGGCGGCCCGGCGCCCCTGGGCCCCCACCAGCTCGACCGCTTCGGGGATCCGTCCGGGCTCCATACGATGCTCGTCTTCGACGAGAACGGCCGGCGCACGGTGCGGCGCCGCTCGGACGGGAGCGACGACCAGTACTACGCCTACGATGCCTTCGGCGCGCTGCGTGCCCTCGTCGCCCGGGGCGACGTCACGCTGATGGGCTACGACCACCAAGGCCGCCGCGTCGTCGAGACGAGGGCAGGGCAGACCCGGCGCTTCTTCGGTCGCCACGCCGAGCGGGTCGGCGATTCGCTCGTCAAGTCCTATTTCATCGGTGATCGCCTCGTCGCGACACGGACGGCAGAGCTCGCGGCGGCGGGCTCGTCGGCGGGCGAGCGGATCGCGCGGGGAGCGGTGTCGCCTCCCGTCCGGATGGCGGTCCTCGCATTCGGGGGGCTCCTGCTCGTCGTCCCGCTCGGCCGGTCGCGACGGGCGCTCGGGCTGCGCGTCGCCGGCAGCGGCGCGCTCGGCTCGAGTCTGCTCGTCGTCGCGCTGGCGCTGCCCGTCGTCCCGCTCGCAGGCTGCGTCGAGGAGTCGGGTATCCGGCACTTCCATCTCGATCACCTCGGGAGTCCGATCGCGATCACCGGCGCCTGGGGCGTCCTCGAGAAGCAGTATCGTTATTCGGCCTACGGAAAGGTCCGCCGCTTCGACGGCGCGGGGCAGTCCGTCGACGCCGACGCGACGAGTCGGCGCGAGTTCACGGGCCACGCGACGGATCCGATCTCGGGACTGCAGTACGCGGGGAGCCGCTTCTATGATCCCGAGCTCGCGAGCTTTCTGACCCCCGATCCGGCCGATCAGCACGCGAACCCCTATGCCTACGTCGGCTGGGATCCGATCAACGCGGTCGATCCGAACGGCGCGGAGCTCTCGCTCGTCGCCGCGATCCTGCTCGCTCTCTCGGGCGCGCTCGTCGTCGCGGGTGCGATCGTCGCGGGGATCCAGTCGGGCAGTGTCGCCGTCGGCTTCCAGACCCTCGGCATCGGGGTCGCGGCGCTCGCCGCGGGCTATGTCGTCGGTCTCGCCGCGCCTGCGGCCGCGACCGCCGGCTGGATCTCCCAGACTTCGGCGGCCGCGATCAACACGACGCTCTCGGTCGCAGGGGCGGGCGCCTCGATCTATGGCCTCGCCAGCGCGCAAGATCTCTCGGGGACGATCCTCGCCGGCGCGGGACTCGCGCTCTCCCTGGCCGGCGCCGCCTACTCGATCGGCAGCCTCGCGCGCACGAGCCCGACCGGAGCGCCCCGAGTCGACGCGGGGCCACCCGCGAGCGGCGATCCGGGGCCCGCGCCGGGCGGCGTCGTTCGCACCGCGATGTCGCCCGGGGCCGCCCAGCGTCTCGCTCTCGATGCCCAGCGCCGCATGCTCGAGCTCGCGCAGTTCACGGCCCTCGCGAAGGTGCGCGCGGGCATCAGCAGGATCCAGGCGCAGTTCCTCGGGCAGGAGGGCATCGACGTCTTCGCGGAGGTCTTGATCGAGGGGCCGCGCATCCCGCATCCGACGCGGGTGTTCGGGCAACATCTGCTGCCGAACCACGTCGAGGTCACGCCGGTCGTGGTGCCGGCCGGACGCGGACCGACGCCGACCCTGCTCGCCCCCGTTCCCTGGGATCGGTTCCGGTTCCACGAGTTCGTTCCCGTCCTGCGCAACGGCACTCCCGTGCCGGCGCGCTGAAAGGAGGCCGCGATGTCACGTCCGCTCGACTCGATTTCCTTCGGATCGCTTTCGGCGCTCGCCGCGCTCCTCGCGCTCGCAGTTTCGCTGTCCGCCTGCGACGAGGAGCAGGCGCTCACCCTCCGGCCCGTCGAGCTCGTCGATCCGGCGCCGGCGGATCCGTTCGAGACCGATCCGCTGCTCGCGCCGCGCGCGCTCGACTGCGAGGACTGCGCCTTGCGGCGGGTCGAGCTGCCGGGGGGCGAGGGCCTGGTGGCCCGGATCCGAGGCGAGAAGGAGCGCGAACTCATGCGCATCCAGTCCGAGGCGTACATGCGGGCCCAGGAGGTCCGCGGCGAGGCGGACGCGAAGCTGCGGCTCGCGCCGGACGTCGTCGAGTCCATCGAGCTGGCGGCGGAAGGGGCGGTCGAGGGCGGGGTCGAGCGGTACGCGGTCTACGCCTTGCTCGACGAGGCCGGGCGCGAGGCCTGGCGACGCTTTGCCGTGGCGCATGCGCGGCAATTCGTGCTGGTCGAGATCGGAGAGCGACCGGTCGATCTCGTCCGGCCGCTCGGCTGGTCGCGGGGACTGCGGATCGGCGTTTTCGAGGACGAATCGGCGCGCGAAGCGTTCGTGCGGGCGTTGCCGTTCGGGCGGCGGCCGGCGCGGGAACAGCGGGATGCGCGCGAAGCGCAGCGGGCGCCGTGAAGCGCTGCCTTTAGAGCGTGATGCGCGCCGTGCCGACGACGGGCGTCTCGCCGCGCTCGTTCTGGAGCATGAGGTCGAGCTCGATCACGCGAGCGGCTTCGTCGATGTCGGTGACGACGCCGCGGGCGACGGGCTGCGAGTCGACGAGGACGGTCGCGCGGAAGACGGTGTCGACGGAGAGGACCTCGGCGTTCGGAAGCCAGCGATGGATCAGGGCGACGAGGATGCCCTGGCTCATGATGCCCGGGACGATCGCGCCCGGAAGGCCCGCGGCGCGCGCCTCTTCGTGGTCGATGAAGCGGCCGGCCATCATCGAGGCCGCCTGTGCGAAGCGCTTCACGTTCGCGAGCGAGACGTCGGGGGCGAAGTCGGGCAGGGATTCGCCGAACTCGATCTGCTCGAAGGCGCGCGGCGAAGCGTCGCTCGGGGCGCTCACGGATCCATCTCCCGCTGCACGAGGCGCCAGTCGACGGTCGCGAGATGGCGGCTACCGCGGCCATAGAAATTCATGCGGTGGACGATGAAGAGCATGCTGCCGCTGCGGCCGGTCTTCTCGTAGATGTCGGCGATCTCGCTCTTGCCCGTGATCTTCTCGCCGGCGCGGACGGGGGCATGGACGACCACGGATTTGCCCGCGTCGAAGCAGCGCTGCATCTCGACGGGGAAGTCCTTCGGGAGCTGGCGCGTGCCGTGGATGCGGGTCGGGTAGTTCGGGACCGCCTGGAAATCGGGATGGGCGGGATCGGTGAATTTCGGATCGGTCTCGCCGCAGGCGAGGGCGAAGTCGACGAGGGAGGCGGCGTCGACGTCGAGG
>CAZFKD010000072.1:0-1252 GCA_964519695.1 uncultured Spirochaetaceae bacterium | reverse complement strand
AAGCGGCCCGCGCCGAGAGCGGCGACGAGCGAGTCGATGTCGCGGATCGGATCGTCGAAGCGCGTCGTGCAGCGGCCGATATGGCTCACGATATGGGAGTCGGAGCCGCCGATGCGGCGCCAGCCCTCGCGCTCGGCGAAGCGCTCGGCGAGCTCGTTCTCGCCTTCGCGGCTGCCGCCGTTCAGGGTCTCGACGATCGTGACGCCGGCGACCGGGCCGCGCGTCTCCCAATGGGCGCAGAGCCCGACCTTCGGCCGCCCCGGATGGCAGGGCACGGCGACGGCGCCGCAGCGCTTCGCCGCCTCGAGCACGACCTCGAGCCGGTTGTCGATGCGCGCGAAGTCGAAGGCCGCGCGCAGATCGTCGTTGACGCCGAAGACGAGTACATGGCCGTATTCGGTCTCGACCTCCGAGGCCTTCAGGAGGAGCAGCCCGTAGCGGTCCTCGAGCGCGCGGTAGTCCGAGGCGTCGTCGAACTGGCGATGCTCCGTCAGCACGAGGCCGGCGAGCGGGAGCCTGCGGCGCTCGATCCACTGGCAGTAGTTCTCGACCTTGGCGCGTCCGTCGTCGGAGGCGATCGAATGCGTATGAAGATCGAGGATCATGCGGGGACGAACCTCGGGACCGCGAGCGGGGCGTCGATCGGCGTTCCGCCGCGGGGATCGGCGTCGACGGGCACGAACTCGACCCGCACGCGCATGCCGATCGAGACGGCTTCCGGCGGGCAACCGACGACGTTCGTCAGCAGCTGCGGGCCCTCGTCGAGCGCGACCCAGGCGACGACGTAGGGAACGGCCTCGCGGAACTCGGGCATCTGGTTCTGGCGCACGACCGAGCAGGTGTAGACGCTGCCGAGCCCGCTCGCGACGAAATGCTCGATCGAATCCGAGAGGCACGAGACGCAGAGCCCGCGCGGCCGGTGCTGCACTGCGCCGCAGGCGCGGCAGCGTTGGAGCACGAGCTCGCCGCGGCCCGCGCCCTCCCAGTAGGCGCGCGATTCCCAGTCGACGACGGGTCGTTTGTATTTCGGATCGGGCTTCGCGGGGGTCGGGTTCGTCACGGCGATTCCTTGGAGACCGGGGCGGCCTGGAGCGTGTCAGTCCTTCGAGAGGATCAGCGTGCAGCCGCTGTGCATGAGGCCGAGGTAGCCGCCGGTGCCGTGGGCGAGAGCGATCTGTGCGCCCTCGACCTGGCGCGCGCCGAGGCCGCCGCGCAGCTGCCGCACGGCCTCGATCACGAGGAAGATGCCGCG
>CAZFKD010000071.1:4010-12362 GCA_964519695.1 uncultured Spirochaetaceae bacterium | reverse complement strand
CAGCGCCTCAAGCGCGGAAGCGGACGCCGCCGTCTGCGTCGACCTCGACCGGCAGGCCGCCGAGCTCTTCGCGCATCCCGCGCTCCGCGAGCTCGGGATCCGCGACGACCCGCAGCGTCCGCCTTCCGTCCTCGAAATCGAGAAAGAGCGCCACGGCCAGCGGCGCCAACCCGATCGCGCCGACGGTGTAGCTCGCGACGCGCGCGCTGCCCGCCGCGTCGCGCACGACCCGGGTGGTCGCCTGGGCGGCGCGGGCGGCGTCGGTGACCTGTTCGTGGACGAAGGAGCGGCTCGGCTCCGGTCCGAGCAGCGCCGCGCCCTGCTTCGTGATGAGACCGCTCACGGCCGAGACGAGGCCGTGCTGCCCGGGCGCGGCTCGCAGCGCTTCGACCATCTTGACGAGGGCCTGGATCACGAAGTTGTTGAGCGGACCGCCGCCGAAGGTCATGCCGCCGGTCTGGGTCACGCGCCGCGCGGGATCGAGGCCGAGCGCCCGCTGCTGGACGCGCACGGCGGCGGGAAAGCAGCTGTAGAGCTCGACGAGATCGGTCGCCTCGAGGCCGCGGCCGAGGCGCTCCTGCAGGCGCGCGAAGACGAGCTCGAAGCCGGGCGAGCGGTGGAGATCGCGCCGCTCCGAGAGGGTCAGCATGTGCTCCGAGTCGACGACGGCGAGCGGATAGAGGAAGCGCTTCGCATCGAGCCCGCGCCGGCGCGCCTCGGCGAGCGAGCAGACGACGAGCGCGCCGGCCTGATTGACGTGCCACTGCGAGACGAGGTTCTTCGTATACGGAAACGCGAGCAGCCGGTTCGCTTCGCTCGGCGTCGCGATCGCCTCGGGCGCGAGGGGCCTGCGATTCCAGGCGTCGGGATTGTCGACGGCGACGCGATTGAAATCGCCCCAGAGCGCCCCGAGCTCCGCGCGATGTTCGGCGATCGAGCGCTTTTCCTGGAAGCGGAGCGCGTTGTCGATCACCGCATACTGGATCGTCGGCGTCACGAGCCCGAGCTCGACCTCGTAGGCGCCCATGATCTCCGATGCGGGCTGCAGATGGAGATCGGGCGCGACGCCCGTCTGGGCCGTCAGCGGGACGGCCTCGCCCGCGCGCTGCAGGCGCGTCGCGCGGTCGTGGGCCTCGCCGCCGACGAGGATCGCGATCCGACTCTCGCCCGCGGCGATGCGGGCCGCGGCGCGGCCGAGCAGCGCCGACTGCAGAATGCCGATCTCGGCGAGCACCGTGCGCGCGCCCGCCGCGCCGATCCGCTCGCCGAGCAGGCGGCCCGGATCGGAGTAGGCCCAGAAGCCGCGCGGGACCGTGATCTCGTCGACCGCGCCGAGCAGCCCCGCATCGCCGGCGTCGTCGCCCGCGCGCCGGATCGCCTCTTCCATCAGCGCGATCGGCTCGCCGATCGTGCGGGGATCCTCCGCGTGTCGATTGACCGCCCCGACCCCCACGATGACCGGTACCCGCTCCGCGTCCATCTCGATCTCCCTGGCTCGTCCCCTGCTTGCCGATGCCGGCCCCTCGCCCGCCGCACGATCGTGCCATCCATGAGGCGGCGCGGCCGTCCCGGCGTGCGGCGCGCGAGTCTAGACCGCCGCACCCATCCGGTCAGCGTCCTCGATCTGCCCTACAGTCGCTCGCCATGGAGAAGCCGAAACGCCAGGAGCAGGAAGACGCCAGCGATCAGATCAGCGAGGTCGCGAAGGACATCCTGCGCATGCAGCTCCCGATCCGGATTCCCGGGCTGGGCCACGTCAACATGTACGCGATGGTCGACAAAGACGGCGTCGCCGTCGTCGATCCGGGCCTCCCGGATGCCGGAACCTGGGAAGCGATCGCCCATCGCCTGAAGCAGGCCGGCCTCGCCCCGCGCCACATCCACACCGTCTTCATCACGCATTCGCATCCCGATCATTTCGGCGGCGCCGTCCAGATCGCGAAGGCGTCGAATGCGAAGATCGTCGCCCATCGCGCCTTCCATTTCGGCGGCCCCTCCGTCCGCAAGCGCCATACGGCGGCGCATATCCTGCCGGCAGAGCCCCTGCCGGGCGAGCCGAACGCCGGCGGAGCCGCGGCGCATCCCGGATCGGCTGCCCATGCTGCCCATGCCGCGCACGGCGCGCACGACGCCCACCAGGAATTCTCCGTCGACGATCTGACGGCCCACATGGAGCTGCTCGAGAAGGATCGCCGCCGCGCCCAGAATCCGCTGTTCAACCTGTTCAGCGCGCTCAAGCGCGTCACGACGCCCGCGCCCTGGAAGGGCCCGGCCGATCGCGCCGCCGTGCGCGAACGGCTGCGCTGGCTCGCGATGTCGACGGTGCGCCGCGGCTCCTTCCTGCCGCGCGTGACCCATCACGTCGAGCACGGCGACATGCTCCGCCTCGCAGGCCGCGAGTGGTTCGTGCAGCACACGCCGGGCCATACCGCCGACCACATCTGCCTGCACGATCCCGACTCCGGCGCCTTCCTCTCCGGCGACCACGTGCTGCCCTCGATCACGCCGCATATCGGCGGCGTCTCCTATCTGCCCGATCCGCTGAAATCGTTCGTCTACTCCCTCGACCGCGTCGGCGAGATCCAGAACGTGAAGCTCGCCCTGCCCGCCCATGGCCATCCCTTCAGCAACCTGAAGGAGCGCGCCGAGGCGATCAAGGCGCATCATCACGAGCGCCTCGAGGAGATCGGAAACATCGCGCGCGAGCTCGGCCGCGCCGACGTCAACGCCTTCATGAAGCGGCTCTTTCGGGAGCGCAGCTGGGGCGACATGGCCGAGAGCGAGACCTATGCGCATCTCGAGCATCTGCGCATGGCGGGGCGGGCGGCGGCGTTTCGGAACGAGCAGGGAAGGCTCGTCTACGAGCTGTAGGCGAGTTCGAGCGCGAGACGAGCGCAACGGGCGGGCGAGCAGACACAGCATCGGGACGGCCGCGCAGGACGCATCGATCAGTCCTGATCCTGCCGCAGTACCTCGAGATAGCGCCCGCGGATCTCCGCGATCCGTTCGTCGAGGCTCTCGACCGTCCAGTCGTCCGTCGGAATCGGCGGCAGCACGACGACCTCGATCGTCGCCGGCCGCACGATCGACGCGTCCTTCGGAAACGAATCGAGTACGTTGCGGAGCACGACGGGCACGATCGGCACGCCCGCCTGCATCGCCATGTGGAAGGCGCCCTTCTTGAAGCGGCCGAGGCGCGGGGTCGGCGAGCGCGTGCCCTCCGGCGCGATCACGAGCGAACGGCCCTGGCGAAGCGCCTGCACGGCCGGGGCCATCGCCTCGATCGCCGCCTTCGAATCGGCCCGGTCGATGAAGACGACCCCCGCCGCCGCGAAGAGCGGGCCGAAGACGGGACGCTGCTTCAGCTCGATCTTGCCGACCGCCGTCATGTCCCGGCGGATCAACTTCAGCATCAACACGGCATCGAGCGCGCTCTGATGATTGAAGAGGAAGACCGCGGGCCGCTGGGACCAGAGATGCTGTTCGCCCTCGACGCGCAGATCGATGCCGGCGAAGGAGGTCGCGAGATCGCCCCAGATCGCGCCCGAGACGTTGATCGCCTCGCGCAGCGAGCCCGTCGTGAGGCCCGCCGCAGCGCCCGCCCAGAGCGACGGGCCGAGGCTCGCGTAGGAGAGGCCGGTGCGCACGAGATCCCCGAGCGACGGGCGACCACGACTATGGAAGCGCCGGACGGGCCAGAGCCGCTCCTTCGCGATCTGCGCGAGGCGCCGGTCGGGGTTCGTCGGGCGCGGGCGACCGACCTCCTCGAGCAGCGGGAGATCGTCGGCGCTGTCGGTGTAGAAATAGCTCTCGGAGAGATCGAGGCCTTCGCGCAGGGCGAGCGAGCGCGCAGCCTCGAGCTTGCCCTCGCCATAACAGGTCGGCCGCAGGATGCCGCCGGTGAAGACGCCGTCCTCGACCTCGAGTCGCGTGCAGAGGACGTGCTCGATGCCGAGATCGCGCGCCATCGGATCGGCCTGGTAACGGGTCGCGGCAGAGATGATCGCGACCGTATGACCTGCGGCCTGATGGGCTTCGACGAGCGCGCGCGACTCGGGGAAGATCTGGCGTGCGAGATGCTTGACGAAGGTCTCCTCGCCGATCGCCTCGAGCACCGATTCCTCGAGCCCGCGATAGGCGGCAGTCGTCGCGACCATGAAGCCCGAGAAGCCCGTGCGGCCGAGACCGAAAGCGAGCGCGCCGTAGAAGGTCGCTGCGAGCTCCCGCGGACTGACGCCCCCCGCCGCGACGCGCTCGCGCAGGAACGAGGTGGCGGAGAAGCCGGCGAGCAGCGTCTGGTCGAGATCGAAGAAGGCGCCGATCTTCGACCCGCTCGGGCCGTTGCGGATCTCCTTCGTCAGTCGGCTGTGGAGGGGCATGACGCGCGAGGATGCACCGCCCGGTCGCGCCTGCCAAGAGCGCCGGGCGCGATGGGACCGAGCGGGGGCGCGCGCGCCGATCGCGCGCTGCGCGACGTGGCCCGCGACACGCGGTCAGGGGTCGGCGTGTGATCCGTGTGTCGGCGACGCGTCGTGCGCAGAAGCGGGGCCGTGTTCGACGGCATGCTCGGGCTGCGGGCCGGCATGGCCCGCATGGCCGCCCACATGGGGCGCCCCGTGATGGCTCGCGAGGATCCAGGTCCCGACGATCGACCAGAGGCCGAAGGCGACGAGCGCGAGCCCCGCGGAGCGGCGCACCGTGGCGCCGCCGCCGAGGCGCGTCACGAGCGCCCCGAAGCCCGTCGCGGCCCAGACCGCGGGCAGCGTCCCGAGCCCGAAGCTCGCCATCGCCAGCGCGCCGAGCGCCGGCCCGCCCGAGGCCGCGGCCAGCACGAGCGCGGAATACACGAGTCCGCACGGCAGCCAGCCCCAGACGAGGCCGAGGGCGAAGACCTGCCAGGCGCGCTCGGGCCGTCCGATGCGCCGGGCGAGCGGCGCCGCGCGGCGCCAGACGGCGAGGCCTGCCCGCTCGAGCGGCGCGAAGAGCCGACCGCCGAAGGCGATCTGGAGACCGATCACGACGATCACGACGCCGACGGCGACATGCACCCGGCCGAGCGCGCTCGCCGCCGGCGCGAAGACGGTGCCGAGACCGCCCGCGATCGCGCCCGCGACCGCATAGCTCGTGATGCGGCCGAGCGAGTAGAGCAGCGAACGCAGGCTCGTCTCGACGGGCCCCTTCTCGGGCATCGCCTGCTGGAGCGCGCCGGCGATGCCGCCACACATCGCGACGCAGTGGACGCTGCCCGCGAAGCCGAGCACGAGCGCGCTCGCGAAGACAGGCAGGTCCATCGACACCTAACCGCGCTCCTGCGCCGAAGCCCCCGTGCGGAGCGGGGCCGCGATCTCGCCGGCCCCGAGGATCCCGTCGGGATTCTCGATCGTAGAGCGCGGGGCGGCGGCGGCCGGCCGCGGCAGATCGTCGAACAGGATGCGCGCACCCTCGCCCTCGAAGTCCTCGAATTGTCCGTTCCGGACCGCCCAGACGAAGAGCCCGATCGCGAGCCCGAGCAGCACGACCCCCAGCGGAATCAGGACCAGCAGGATCGTCATCGCGCGCCCTCCCCTTCGGCCCGTCCTTCGTGCTCTTCCGGCAATCGGTTCGCCCGCAGCGCATTGAGCACCACGACGAGCGAACTCGCCGACATGCCGAGCGCAGCGAGCCAGGGCGGCAGATGCCCGCTCACCGCGAGCGGCAGGACGGCCAGGTTGTACCCGACGGCCCAGGCGACGTTCTGCAGCGCGATCCGCTGCATCCGCCGCGCCGCCCGGACGGCCCGCGGAATCAGCGCCAGATCGTCGCGGAGCAGGACCGCGCTCGCACCCAGCCGGCTCAGATCGCAGCCGCTGCCCATCGCGATCGACACGTCCCCGGCGCGCAGGACGGGGCCGTCGTTCACGCCGTCGCCGACGACCGCGACGCGCTGGCCCGCACGCGCGAGCGCCTGCACGCGCTCGACCTTCTGCTCCGGCAGCGCGCCGCGCACCTCCAGCTCGAGCCCAAGCGCGCTCGCGACGCGCTCGGCGCCGGCGCTCGGATCGCCGCTCAACATCTCGAGCGAGATCCCGGCGTCGCGCAGCGCCGCGAGGGCCAGAGGCGCCTCGGGTCGGATCGGATCCTCGAAATCGAGCTCGGCGAGCAGCGCGCCGTCGCGGCTGAGAACGACCGAAACCCGCGAGCTCGACGTCGGCTGCAACTCCTCGGCGACGAAGCCTCCATCCGACGCGGTCGGCGTGTGCGCCGGAGCGAGCGCCCATGCGCGACGTCCGATGCGGTAGACGTGCTCCGCATCGCGGCCCTCGACCCCGAGTCCCGGATGGGCGCGCACCGCCTCGAGGCCCGGCCCGGCCGGCCGAACCCGCTCGCCCGGCCTCGGACGCCGAAGGGCGCGCGCGATCGGATGCTCGGAGTCCCGTTCGAGGGCGCGCGCGAGGGCGAGCACGCACGCTTCGTCGACCTCCTTGCCCGCGAGCCGACAGCCGACGAGCTGCGGCTCGCCTTCGGTCAACGTCCCGGTCTTGTCGAAGACGAAGCGATCTGCGCGGGCCAGCGACTCGAGGACCCCAGCGCGGGTCACGAGCAGCCCCGCCCGCGCCAACGCGTGCGTCGTCGCAGCAGTCACGGCCGGGAGCGCGAGGCCGAGGGCGCAGGGACAGGTCGCGACGAGCACGGACAACGTCGTCCAGATCGCCCGCTCCGGCGCGATCCACCACCAGACGAGATAATTGACGGCCGCCACGGCGAGCACCGCGACGACGAAGATCGAGCCGACCCGATCCGCGAGACGCGCAACCGGCGAGCGCTCGGACTGCGCCCGCAGCGCGAGCCGCAGGATCGAGGCGAGCGTCGTCTGATCGCCGACCCGGGTCGCCTCGACCAGCAGCGGCGACGAGACGTTGACGCTGCCCGCGACGACCATCGCCTCGCGCGCGACCGAACGCGGCCAGGGCTCACCGCTCAAAAGGGCTTCCTGCACGGCGCTCTCGCCCTCGACCACGAACCCGTCGGCCGCGATCGTCTCGCCCGGCCTGACGCGGAAACGATCGCCGACGACCAGCCGCTCCGCCGGAATCACGCGCTCGCCATCCGCCTCGATGCGGCGCGCGATCGCCGGCGAAGACTCCGCGAGACTCCGCGTGAGCGAGCAGGCGCGCTGGCGGATCCGCTGCTCGAGGTAACGCCCGACCCCGAGAAAAAAGATGAACATGCAGATCGACTCGAAGTAGACCTCTCCGCCACCCGAGAGCGTCGCGTAGACGCTGACGAGATAGGCAAAGCCGATCGCCAGCGCGACCGGCACGTCCATGCCCGGGCGCCGGACCTTCAGCTCCCGCCAGGCCGCCTCGAAGAACGGGCGCCCGGCATAGAGGACGACCGGCGTCGCGACCAGCAATCCCATCCAGCGCATGAGCGCCACCGAGCCCGCCTCGATGCCGTCGAAGGCGCCGACGTAGAGGCCCATCGCATACGTCATGACGTTCATCGCCCCGAGCCCCGAGACACCGAGTCGGATCAGGGCCGAGCGATTCTCCTCGCGCTCGAGGGCGGCGGCCTCGCTCGGGCGATCGGGCCGCGACGCGAAGCCGATCTCCGCGAGGCGCAGGACGACGGCGCGCAGCGACGTCCGTGCCGGATCGAAGTCGACGACGACGCGGCGCTCCGGCAGCGCGACGCGACACCCCTCGACGCCGCCCAGCCCGGCGAGATGGGCCTCGATGACCCAGGTACAGGCCGCGCAGCTGAGCCCCTCGACGAGCAGCCCCGCGGAGCGGCCGCCCGTGCCGTCCACATCCCGGATCAGGTAGGCCGCTTCGATCTCGGGCGTCTCGAGTGGACCGCTCGCGTCGCGCACCGCCTCGAGGGTCCGCGCCGAAGCGCCGGGAAACGACGCCCGTCTCCGGTACCACTCCGAGAGCCCCTGCGCCTCGAGCATCTCGGCGGCCGCGCGGCAGCCGATGCAACACATCGGCTGGAGCTCGCCGAGGACCCGCGCCGAGAGCCGCGTCCCTTCCGGCATGTCGAGCCCGCAGTGGAAGCAGGCCTCCGGCACGGGCGCGACGGCGGCGAGACTCATCGGGGCGAACCCGGCTCGTCCCGGCTGGGATCGAGTGGCTTCGCGGCATCGGTTTCCGGCGCGGCGCCCGCGATCCGCTCGGCGATGCGGACGTCGACGTCCGCGTGGCGGTAGGCGATCGCGACGGTCGCGAGGCTCGCGAGGATCGAGACGGCCATCAGTACGGCGATGAAGACGGGCCAGAACTGGACGTACCACGGCGCACCGATCGGTACCGGCGCGCCCGGCGTGCGGGGCATGGGAGAGCTCATGGGGTACTCCTCGTCGGCAAATAGAAA
>CAZFKD010000071.1:0-4000 GCA_964519695.1 uncultured Spirochaetaceae bacterium | reverse complement strand
AAACGACTCGCTTCGTCGATCGCGATCCCCTCGCCCTCGGCCGCCGCGCCGGGCGGGCTCCGCAGGCCGAAACGGACAACGGCGGTCGCCGCCTTCGCAGCCTGCTCGCCGCCCAGCACGAGTCGGACCGGAACGGTCGCGAGGGAGCCGGCCGCGACTTCGACGCGCTCCGGTCCGACGTAGGCGAGCGGCAGCTCGCTCTCGACCACGACCCGGTAGCTCCGAAGCTCGGCGCTGCGGTTCTGGATCCGCAGCGTGTAGACGTTCTCGACCTCGCCGTCCCAGCGCTCGCGATAGAGGCGGTTGCGATCGCGAATCACGGTGAGGTGGGCGGGCGTGCGGTGGTCGAGGGCGAAGCTGAAGACGCCGACCAGGACCAGGATCAGCGACGAATAGCCGATCAGGCGCGGCCGCAGGACGTGGACCCGCTTGCCGGCCTGGCGATTCTGGGAGGTGTAGTTCACCAGACTCTTGCCGTAGCCCATCGACGACATCACGTCCGTGCAGGCGTCGATGCAGGCGGCACAGCCGATGCACTGGTATTGAAGCCCCTTGCGGATGTCGATCCCGGTCGGGCAGACCTGAACGCATTTATGACAGTCGATGCAGGCGCCGAGCCCCTCGGCTTTGTAGTCGGCATCCCGGCGCCGATGGCCGCGGGGCTCGCCGCGGGCCTCGTCGTAGCTGATGATCAGCGTGTCGTGATCGAACATCACGCTCTGGAAGCGCGCGTAGGGACACATGTGGAAGCAGACCTGCTCGCGCAGGACGGCCGAGCCGACGAAGCTGCCGAGCGCCGGCAGCAGGATCACGACCTGCTCCCATTTCGTGAGATCGAAGCGGGCGATCCGCGGCAGCAGCTCGCGGATCTCCTGGAAGTAGCCGAGGAACGTGATCGAGATGGAGAGCGCGATGGCGGCCCAGATCGAGAGCTTGAGCGCCTTCTTCCAGACGCGTTCCAGCGTCCAGCCGCCGCGCTCGAGGCGCATGCGCGCCGTGCGGTCGCCCTCGATGAAGCGCTCGATCGTGAAGTAGACGAAGGTCCAGACCGTCTGCGGACAGGCCCAGCCGCAGAAGACGCGCCCCGCGGCGACCGTGACCGTGAAGAGCAGCAGCGCCGCGATCAACAACACCCACGCCAGCAGCACGAACTCCTCGGGCACGAAGGTCGTCCAGAAGACCGTGAACTGGCGATGGGTGAGGTCGAAGCGGACGCCGGGATAGCCGTTCCAGCTCAGCCACGGATTCACGTAGAAGACGACCACGAGCACGGCGAGCACGACCCGCCGCCAGGTCTGCCAGCCCCCGCTCACCCAGAGCGGATGGATCCGCTTCCAGCGCTCGTAGAGGCTGACCGTCTGGCCCCCGGGCTTCGGGTCGGCCGGGGCCCCGCTCGTCGTCGAGGTCGTGATCGGCGTGTCCTGGGCCGGCGCGCTCGCGGTCATTCGATCTCCGTCGCTCCCGCATTCCCGCCCTGCGCCGAGAGCGAGAGTACGTAGGTGGCGACCAGATGGATCTGCTCCGGAGTCAGGATGTCCTGATGGGCGGGCATCTGGTTCGCGAGGCCGACCACGAGGGCGCGGCGGATGTCCTCCGGACGACCGCCATGGAGCCAGACGTCGTCGGTCAGGTTCGGTGCGCCGATCGCGGGATTGCCGACGCCGCTCGCCTGATGGCAGGCGCTGCAGATCATGGCGAACTGTGCGCTTCCCCGCGTCGCCGCCGCAGCGTCGTGCTCGCGCCCGGAGAGCGAGAGGGTGTATTGGACGACGTCTTCGACCCCGCCGTCTCCCCCGAGCACCGGCGCGAGCGCCGGCATGACGCCGTTGCGTCCTTGCGAGATGGTCTGGACGACCGTCTCCGGCGAACCGCCGTAGATCCAGTCGTCGTCGGTCAGGTCGGGATAGCCTCGGTTGCCGCGGCCGTCCGAGCCGTGACAGGCGGCGCAGTTGTTGGCGAAGATCCGGCTCCCCATCGCGACGGCCTGCGGCTCGCGCACGAGCTCCGGAATCGCGATGGCGGCATAACGCTCGAAGAGCGGGCCGAAGCGCTCCCGCGCCTCCGCGACTTCGCCCGCGTGCTGGCCCGCGGAGGACCATCCGAGCACGCCGGCGAAGGAGCCGAACCCCGGATAGAGAACCAGGTAGCCTGCCGAGAACACGATCGTCCCGATGAAGAGCCAGGTCCACCAGGCGGGCAGCGGGTTGTTCAGCTCCTCGATGCCGTCGAAGTCATGGCCGGTCGACTGGCCCTTGGCGCGCGGATCGATCTGCACGCTGCGGTTCGCGAACAACAGCCAGGCGCAGCCGACGACGTTCGCGAGGACGAGAACGATGACGTAGAAGCTCCAACCGCCGCTCATGCCGAGGCCCCCCTTTGCTCATCCTGCCCGGCGACCGGCCCCGCCGGCCGCCGCTCGATACCGCCCGCGAGCTCGCCCTCCTCGAAGACGAGCAGCGCATCGCGCTCGAAGCGCTCGCGACTCCCGGGCCGATAGGCCCACCAGCAGATCCCGATGAACGTGGCGAGACTGATCACGGCGATCAGCCCCCGAATCAAACCCTCGTCGATCACGGAACTTCCCTCCGCAAATGCGTGCCGAGCTGTTGCAGGTAGGCGATCATCGCCGCCATCTCGGTCTGACCCGCGACGGCGGCCTGTGCGCCCGCGATGTCCTCGTCGGTGTACGGAACGCCGACCGTCCGCAGGCCACGCATCTTCGCCGCGGTCTGCGCCCCATCGAGCGTGCTCGTCTCCAGCCAGGGGAATCCCGGCATGTTCGACTGCGGGACGACCGAGCGCGGATCGACGAGATGGGCGCGGTGCCACTCGTCGCTGTAGCGCTTTCCGACCCGCGCGAGGTCCGGCCCCGTCCGCTTCGAGCCGAACAGGAAGGGATGATCCCAGACCGACTCGCCCGCGAGCGAATAATGTCCGTAGCGCTCGGTCTCCGCGCGCAGCGGCCGGATCATCTGCGAATGGCAGCCGACGCAGCCCTCGCGGATGTAGAGGTCGCGGCCCTCGAGCTCGAGCGCCGAGAGGGGTCGCAAGCCCGGAATCGGCTTCACGACCGCATCCTGATAGAAGAGCGGTACGATCTCCGCCAGACCGCCCAGGCTGATCACGAAGACGATCCCGACCAGCATGAGCCCGATGTTCTTCTCGACGATGTCGAAGTTCATGCCCGACCTCCCGCCACGGCCACGACTCTCGCTTCGCTCGCGACCGGTCCCGCCTTCGAGATCGTCCGCGCGACGTTGTACGCCATCACCAGCATGCCGACGAAGAAGACCGCTCCGCCGAGCAGACGGCCGACGTAGAACGGCCAGGTCGCCTCGAGCGACTGGACGAAGGTATTGGTCAACGTCCCGTCCTCGTTCACCGCCCGCCACATCAGGCCCTGCATGACGCCCGCGATCCACATGTTCACGACGTAGAAGATCACGCCGATGGTCGACAGCCAGAAATGCAGGTTGATGAGCTGCGTGCTGTGCATCCGGGTCTGCCCGTAGAGCCGCGGGATCAGGTAATAGAGCGACCCGATCGTCATCATCGCGACCCAGCCGAGCGCGCCCGAATGGACGTGGCCGATCGTCCAGTCGGTGAAATGCGAGAGCGCGTTCACCGTCTTGATCGACATCATCGGCCCCTCGAAGGTCGACATGCCGTAGAACGAGAGCGCGACGACCATGAAACGGATCACCGGATCGTCCCTCAGCTTCTCCCAGGCTCCCGAGAGCGTCATGACCCCGTTGATCATCCCGCCCCAGGACGGAGCGAGCAGGATCAGCGAGAAGACCATGCCGACCGACTGGACCCAGTCGGGCAGCGAGCTGTAGATGAGGTGATGCGGGCCGGCCCACATGTAGACCGAGATGAGCGCCCAGAAATGCACGACAGAGAGCCGATACGAGTAGACGGGACGCTCGGCCTGCTTCGGTACGAAGTAATACATCATGCCGAGGAAGCCCGCAGTCAGAAAGAAGCCGACCGCGTTGTG